>JADGOT010000370.1 GCA_017882805.1 Glaciihabitans sp.
GAAGTCGCGCTCCTGCAGCAGCTGACGAACTACCGCGCCGACCTGGCCGGTGGCGCCAACGACGCCGATTTTGATGCCTGCTACTGAGCTCATGATGTCTGCCTCGTGGATCTCGGAAAAGGTATCGCCCAAGTTTACGGTGTTGAGATGCGACGCCCCCTACTCTGAACACCATGAGCGAGTTCGAGAAGCCCCACGCGCGCTCGGGCCTCATGCCACCGCAACCCGTGAGGTGGGGCCTTCCCGATGCCGGCATAGGCCTCGCGCTCTTTGTCGCGATCATTGTTGGAAGCGGGTTTCTCGGCCGCGCGCCATGGTTCCCGCGCTCCGACGCGCTCGGAACGGCGCTCACGCTCGTGTTCTATGTCATCCTCGCCGCCTACGCCGTGGCGGTCGCGCGGACCAGGGGCCTCGGCAACCTCAGGAGTGACTTCGGTCTCGAACTGAGATGGGTGGATCTGCCCATCGGCGTGGGGCTCGCGATCGCCCTGCGCATCGCCACCGTCCTTATTTACAACTTCGCGATCGACGTGCTTCGCCTGCCCGCAGCGCATACAGGCAACCTTGAGCTACCCAAGAACTTTGTGTGGGCTGTCATCTTTGGCCTCGGGATCGCATCACTTGTCGCGCCCATTATCGAAGAGCTCTACTTTCGGGGACTTCTCATGCGTGCAATCCGGAATGCTGTCGTTCGCCGATCACGGTCTGAGCGAATCCGAGCTCGGGCCAGCACGATCAGCATCGTCGTGAGCGCCACGATCTTTGCTGCTTTTCATCTCTACGAAGCAACGAACTGGACCATGCTGTTTGTGCTCGGCGCGAACATTCTGGTCTTCGGTTTAGTCGCCGGAGCGATCGCATCCAGAACTGGGCGACTGGGCCCATCGCTCATCATGCACATATCGACCAACGCGCTCGGTGCAGTGCTATTGCTCAGCAGTTACCCGCGGTAAATCTAGCGGCCGGTACCTCCATAAACCTTGGCCTCTTCTGAGCTGTCGAGGTCGAATGCCGAGTGAACGACCGCGACCGCGCGCTTGATGGTGTCCGCGCGCGTTACGACCGAAATGCGAATCTCGCTGGTCGAGATCATCTCAATGTTGATCCCGGCTTCGAACAGCGCAGTGAAGAGCTTGGCGGAAACGCCCGCGTTAGTGCGCATTCCCGCGCCAACCAGGGAGAGCTTGCCGATTTCGTCGTCGTATTGGAGCGACTCGAATCCGATGTCGGTCTTCGCGGACTCGAGCGCGGCGAGCGTCACCGGGCCATCTGATTTTGGCAGGGTGAACGAGATATCTGTGCTTGCGGTCTCCGAGCGGGACACGTTCTGCACGATCATGTCGATGTTCGCCCCCGCGACCGCTACGACGGTGAAGATCTGCGCGGCCTTGCCGGGAACGTCGGGCACACCGCTAACCGTGATCTTGGCCTGGCTGAGGTCTGCGGCGACTCCCGCGATGAGTGGCTCTTCCACGTTGCTTTCTCCCTCCACCGGGTTGACGACCAGAGTGCCTGTGTTGTTGTTGAACGACGACCGTACATGAAGAGTAACCCCGTGCCTGCGGGCATATTCCACGGCACGGATGTACAGAACCTTCGCGCCGGCGCCGGCCAGTTCCAGCATTTCCTCGCTGGTGATTTTCTCGATCTTGCGAGCGGACGGAACCATGCGCGGATCGGTCGTGAACACACCATCGACGT
>JADGOT010000371.1 GCA_017882805.1 Glaciihabitans sp.
AAAAAAGGCCAAAGCGACCGCCGTCGTGTCCGAACCGCCGCGACCGAGCGTTGTGATGTCGCCGGTACCGCGGTTGAAGCCCTGAAATCCAGCAACGATGGCGACAGCGCCCGCGTCGATGGCGTTGCGCACCCGGTCGGGTGTCACATCCACGATGCGCGCCGAACCATGCTGGGCATCGGTGATCATGCCGGCCTGGCTGCCGGTGTAGCTGCGCGCCTCGACCCCGAGCCCCTTGATCGCCATCGCAAGAAGCGCCATCGAGATTCGCTCGCCCGCAGTCAGGAGCATGTCGAGTTCGCGACCACTGGGTTGGGGGACGACCTTGTTGGCCAGATCCATCAGCTCGTCGGTGGTATCGCCCATCGCTGACACGACGACAACAACCTGGTTGCCCGCCTTGTGCGTCTCAACAATTCGCTTCGCGACCCGTTTGATGCTCTCGGCGTCAGCAACGGAGGATCCTCCGTACTTCTGTACGATCAAGCTCACGCGGCACTCCTGGGGACGACGAAATTGTGCAGCCTTCAGTGTAATGTGCACAAATCTGGTCGTTTGCCGGGGGGACCCATCGCCTTAAACGCAGCTTTATTGCTCGACGAGCCTGCGCCCCTCGAAGGCTCTACCGAGCGTGACCTCGTCGGCGTATTCGAGGTCACCGCCGACGGGAAGTCCGGACGCGAGGCGCGTGACCGTAAGGTTCGGCTGCACCAGAAGTCGACTGAGGTACGTAGCTGTCGCCTCGCCCTCGAGGTTCGGATCGGTCGCAATGATGACCTCGGTAACGGTTCCGTCGGCGAGACGCTGCACCAGCTTGCGGATGTTCAGGTCGTCTGGTCCGACGCCGTCGATGGGGCTGATCGCGCCGCCGAGCACGTGGTACAGGCCACGGAACTCGCGGGTTCTCTCGATCGCCTGAACGTCTTTCGCCTCTTCGACGACGCAGATGGTCGCGGCGGATCGACGCGGGTCACGGCAGATATTGCAGGTCTCTTCTTCGGTGACGTTGCCGCAGATATCGCAGAAGCGCACCCTCTCTTTGACCGTCATCAGTACCTCGGCGAGGTGGGTGACGTCGAAGCTCTCGGTGGTCAGGATGTGGAAAGCGATTCGCTGTGCGGATTTTGGCCCGATCCCGGGCAGGCGACCCAGCTCGTCGATTAGGTCCTGAACGATTCCCTCGTACACGTCTTAGTTTTCTCTCGGCGTCACACGCGGTGCGACGGCCTGCTCTTCGATGAAGCTCGCACCCAGAATCTCGCGAACGACGGATTCACCGTAGCGCGGTGGATCGCTCGCCGGCGGTGCTGTCGCTGTCTTAGCGGCCGCCGCTCGGTTGGGTTTTGCTGCGACCTCTGGCTCGACGGACCTGGGGATTTCGGCGACGGCCCAGCCCGCAGAATCCACCGCAGGCTCGACGTCAGGTTCGGTCGGCTCGGGTTCGGTCGGCTCGGGTTCGGTCGGCTCGGGTTCACTGTCGACCGGCGCGACCACGGGAGACGGTGCCCCTGTCGGCGCAACCTCTGCTCGGGCCAGCAGTGCCGGACGAATACCAAGCACCGCGAAAATGGCCTGCTTCAGCTGATCGCCGACTCCCTCGCCGGGGGAGCTGGGCTGCTTGAGAGCCTCAACGTCTTTCTGGCTCGGGAACGAGATAACGAGAACGTTACTGTCGCGAAGTTCAAGCGGGGTCGCGGTGTAGACAACCATCCATGCTGCGCGATTGGCCTTCTGAACGGATTCGAGTACCTCGGGCCAGGCATCTTTCACCTGCTGGAGAGTGACCGCCTTGGCCTCTGCGACGGCCGGCGACTGAGGGCCGTCAGTGGTCGGGGGCGCCACCGGAGTCGTGGCCACCACGGGCGACTCGGCCGCCTGAGGAGCGGGCTTTGCGGGCGTCGCAGCTTTCGGTGCGGCTTTTGCGGGCGGGCTTGTCTCGTTGGGAGTTGCGCCGTCCAGGCCGATGCGTCGTTCCAGACGCTCGACGCGGGCAAGCGCTCCGCGCTCCGACTCGTCGCTCTCGGGAACGAGAATGCGAGCGACCATCAGTTCGAGGTGCAGGCGAGGCGACGTGGCCCCGGTCATCTCGGTGAGTGCCGCGTTCGCGACATCCGCTGCCCTGGAGAGTTCCGCGTCACCGAACTTCTTCGCCTGGACGGCCATGCGATCCAGTTCGTCTTGCGGGATCCCGCGCAACACTGCGGCCGCGCCCTCGGCCGTTGTCGCGGCGACGACGATCAGGTCACGGAATCGCTCGAGCAGGTCTTCGACGAAGCGGCGAGGATCTTGTCCGGTCTGGATGACGCGGTCGACCGCCGTAAACGCCGCAGCGGAATCGCGCGCACCAATCGAGTCGATGACCTCGTCGAGGAGTGCGCTGTTGGTATACCCGAGCAGAGCGACCGCACGCTCGTATTCGATGGTCGTTCCCTCCGAGCCGGCCATCAGCTGGTCGAGCAGTGAAAGCGTGTCTCGCACTGATCCCCCACCGGCGCGAACGACAAGAGACAGAACGCCCGGCGCGACAGTGATGCCCTCGGCGTCACACAGGGTCTGCGTGTACTCGAGCATCTGCGCGGGCGGTACGAGTCGGAACGGGTAGTGGTGCGTGCGCGAACGAATGGTGCCGATAACTTTCTCGGGCTCGGTCGTCGCGAAGATGAACTTCACGTGCTCCGGCGGCTCCTCGACGATCTTGAGGAGCGCGTTGAATCCCTGCGGCGTCACCATGTGCGCCTCGTCGAGGATGAAAATCTTGTAGCGATCGCGCGCGGGTGCGAAGACCGCTCGCTCGCGAAGGTCACGGGCGTCGTCGACACCGTTGTGGGATGCGGCGTCGATCTCCACAACATCCAGCGAACCGCCTCCGTCGCGCGAGAGTTCGATGCAGCTCGGGCACTTGCCACAAGGGGTATCTGTCGGGCCCTCTGCACAGTTCAGGCAGCGAGCCAGAATGCGGGCCGACGTGGTCTTGCCGCACCCACGCGGACCGCTGAAGAGATAGGCGTGGTTCACCCGATCGGTGCGGAGCGCGGTGCGAAGCGGATCGGTCACCTGCGACTGGCCGATCAACTCGGCGAACGTCTCCGGACGATACCGGCGATAGAGGGCAGTGGCCACCTACTCAGGATAGTCGGCGGCTCTGACCTCCCGCGGCCCGAGACCGCCCCTGTGGATGCGCGTGCGACGGTCATCCTCATCCAACCTCACAGAATCTGCGACACGCTGAGATCTGCCCCCGGCACCCCGGCGAATCGCAGTTCATGTGAAGTTGGATGAAGTCCTCCACCTTCTTGGATGAAGGAACTCGACCCACAATCCATGAAACGGCCGCCCGCTCACGCAGGTGAGTCACAAGAATCTGTGCGTGACGGATTCGTTGATGTGCACGCTCGGTCACATCGCCACGACCAAGCAATTGGCTCGAGAGGGAATTAGCGCATTTCGGATCGCCCGCGCGATCGAGGCCGGTCGGATTCGGCGTCTGCGCCGAGGCGTATATGGATGCACGCACGTGTCCAGACTCATGGCACGCGCCGCCTCGGTTGGCGGAGCGCTCACCTGCGTTTCCATACTTCGAGAAGCCGGGGTGTGGGCTGGGAACTCCCGCACGCTTCATATCCAACTGCCGCCCGGAACGGCAAAGCCGAGCGCGCCCGACATCACCGCGCACTGGGAAAGCCCTCGATTCCCCATGAAGTCGAAATGGAGGGCAGGACGCCTGCAATCGATCTGGCGCGCAATCCATTGCCTCGATGACGAGAACGCTATCGCGACCCTAGAGTCAGCTCTGCATTTGGGATTTTTGTCCAGCAGCGAGGCCGAAAGAATTGCAGTGCACGCGCCACGCCGACTGCGCCCGGGTATCGACAATCTCGAAACGAATAGTGGGTCGGGCAACGAAACAATTGTTCATCGCCGACTACAGGCGGCTGGGTACTCTACGACGGCGCAGGCCCACGTCCCGGGAATGGGCCATGAAGATCTCCTCATAGAACAATGTGTCGGATTGGACGTCGACGGCAGAGAGTGGCACGGCGAGGACCGGTACGAAATCGATCATGCTCGCGACCTACATGTCGAAGGGCTAGGCCGCCATGTACTGCGTATCAGCACGAGCCAGATCCACGTCACCTGGCCGTCAACCTTGGCGGTCATCGAGAGAGTGGTCAATGACGCCATTCGCGAGCGAGACCGCCGGAGAGGTCGAATAGTGGTGAGGTTTGACGACCCGCTATGAACGAGCGATCGGCTAAGCGCACAGAATGCTCAACGCGCCGAGTGGATCCAGTCTGGGTAGCGGCGTGTCGCAATAACTGTGAAGTTGAGAGAGTGGGGGCGCCGGGGGAAAAGTAATGACCCCCCGCGCACCCGCCAGAGCCCGGTTACCCTTGCTACGTTTCCGTCCTGGGGGAGTTGGCCTGGATGGCGCCACGCGGGGAGCCGTCCACCAGTGTACGCAAGCCACGCGCCGAAATCATCCGCCAGTTGGATGAGGTCCGGGGCCGCCCGACCTAGGCTGCTCCTGTGAGAGGGTCATGGTGGCAGCTTCGCCTGCCAAGAATCGCGGGCATCGTCGTCGCGACCATTTTGTTCGGCACCATCTATCTGGTTGCCCAGCAGCTTGATCGGCTCTCGGCCAACGATGGTCCGCTGCGTCTGGCTAGTCAGGTCGCTGCGGAACTGCGGGAGGGGCAGAAGACCACCCTGGATGCCCAACCTCACGTCGACCTGTCGCGCAGTCTCGCGCCGTTCGTCGTCGTCGAGGATGCTCAGGGTCAGCCGAGCGACGGAAGCGGGTTCCTGAAGGGTTCGTTGGTTTCATTGCCGACCGGCGTGCTCGCGAACGCCGCGAAATCGGGTCAAAACAATGTCACCTGGCAGCCCGCGCCCGGCCTCAGGTTTGCGACCGTCACGCTGAAGGTCGGGAACCAGTTTGTCAGCGCCGGCCAATCGCTGAAACCGTCAGAGGATCGCGACGGAACCTTCCGGTTGCTGGTCGGATTCGGCTGGCTGGTCTCGATGCTGGTGTTCGGCGGCGTCTGGTTTCTGCTCTATCGAGTCAGGCTCCAATTACTGCGACAGTCTGCCGCGCAATCTCAAGCTCCTCGTTCGTCGGAATAACCAGTACCGCGACCGGCGACTCGTCGGGCGAGATGTAGCGCTCGGCCTTTGAAACCGCGGCGTTTCGTATGGGGTCTACCGCGATACCCAGTCCCTCGAGACCTGCCAGCGACTGGGCCCGAAGCTCGACGCTGTTCTCACCGACTCCCGCTGTGAACACCAGGGCATCCAGCCGTCCGAGCTGGGCAAGATATGCGCCGACGTAGTGCCGGATGCGATGCCGGTACACAGCGAGCGCGCTCTCTGCCTGCGCGTTGCCCTTCGTCGCGGCATCCTGAACGTCTCGCATATCGCCCTCCCCCGCGAGCCCAAGCAGACCGCTCTGGTTGTTAAGGAGTGTGTCCAGATCGTCGAAACTCAGTCCCGCCTCACGATGCAGGTAACTCAGGATGGCGGGATCGAGATCTCCCGAGCGCGTACCCATCACGAGGCCGGCCAGCGGGGTCATGCCCATGCTGGTGTCGATCGATTTGCCGCCGTCGATCGCACACGCGGAAGCGCCGTTGCCTAGATGCAGCACGATCATCTTGAGGTCTGCGAGATTGCGACCGAGGAGGTCCGCCGCTCGTTGCGAGACGTAGCGATGGGACGTCCCGTGGAATCCGTAGCGCCGAATTGCGTGGACGGAAGAGAGATGGGCATCGATCGCGTACGTGTATGCCTCGGGCTTCAGCGTCTGGTGAAATGCGGTGTCGAACACAGCGACGTGCGGGATGTCCGGCAGCGCCTTCCGGGCCGCACGGATGCCGGTGAGATTCGCCGGGTTGTGTAGCGGGGCGAGAACGGAGAGCAGGTCGATCTTGTTCTCGACGTCGTCGTCGATGATTGTTGCCTCTGTGAAGAACGTGCCGCCGTGAACTACGCGGTGGCCGACGGCGGTGATGTCGTGCCCGTTGCCAAGGGCGTCGAGCGCGAACTTCATGCCCGCAGCGTGATCCTTGACCTTCGAACCAGGCTCGCCGATGCGCTCGATCAGGCCATTGACCAGGGCTTCGCCGGTCACGACGTTCACCAGCTGGTACTTAAGGGATGACGAACCCGAGTTGACGACGAACACTTCGGTCACTTCGTGGGCTCCCGATGCTCGGTCCCTGAGCTTGTCGAAGGGCCTGAAGCCGCCTGAATGGCCGTAATCGCCACGGTGTTGACGATGTCTTCGACGAGCGCTCCCCGGGAGAGATCGTTGACGGGCTTGTTGAGTCCCTGCAGAACCGGGCCGATTGCGACTGCCCCCGCGCTGCGCTGCACTGCTTTATAGGTGTTATTGCCGGTGTTCAGATCGGGGAAGATGAACACGGTCGCCCGCCCCGCCACTTTCGAACCCGGAAGTTTGAGGGCGCCGACCGTCGCATCCGCCGCTGCGTCGTACTGGATTGGTCCATCGACGAGCAGGTCAGGCCGCCTCTCGTGCACGAGCGCGGTCGCGGCGCGCACTTTCTCGACATCCGCCCCACTCCCGGATTCCCCCGTCGAGTAGCTCAGCATTGCGACCCGCGGCTCGATGCCGAACTGGATGGCCGTCTCCGACGACGAGATCGCGATGTCGGCAAGTTGCTCAGACGTGGGGTCGGGGATGACTGCACAGTCGCCGTAGACCAGGACGCGATCGGCCAGCGCCATCAGGAACACGCTTGAGACAACCGAAACTCCCGGTCGCGTCTTGATGATTTCGAACGCGGGCCGAATCGTGTTCGCCGTGGTGTGCACCGCACCGGACACCATTCCGTCGGCAAGCCCCGTATGCACCATCATGGTGCCGAAGTAGGCGCCATCGGTCACGGTGTCGCTCGCCTGAACGACGGTGACGCCCTTCGGTGATCGGATGCGCGCGTACTCTTCCGCAAACTTCTCGCGAAGATCCGAGGTGAACGGATCGATTACATCGGCTGCCGAGAGGTCCAGCCCAAGCTCGGTGGCTCGGGCCCGCACGGTCGCCTCGTCACCGAGGATGGTGAGCTTCGCAACCTTCCTTTGCAGCAGGATGCTCGCCGCCTCCAGGATGCGGTCGTCGTTGCCCTCCGGAAGCACGATGTGCTTGAGGTTTTCGCGGGCCCGCTCGAGGATGCCGTACTCAAACATGAGGGGAGTAACCACGCTGGGCGGGCTGACCTGGAGGCGCCGAAGTAACTCGTCGGCGTCGACGTGCGCCGCGAACAGCGCACGTGCGGTCTCGTACTTGCGCGGCGAATCGGCGGCAAGACGGCCGCGAGCAGTCTGGATGCGACGCAGCACTTCATACGTTCCGAGATTCGACATGGCGATTGGCAGGGTCGAACCGATCCCCGAAATGAGGCGCTGAACCTGGGGAGCGAGTTCGAACCCGCCGTTCAGGATGACCCCGGTCAACGACGGGAACGTGCCAGACGAGTGGGCGAGAAGCACACCGACGACGACGTCAGCACGGTCACCGGGAGCGACCACGACTGCGCCCTCTGTGAGTCGGGTAAGTACGTTCTCCATCGACATTGCGGCGACGACGACACCCAGCGCTTCGCGCTCGAGAAGTGCCGGGTCTCCCCACAGGAGGCGGGCATCCGTGGCCTTCAGCAACGAGTCCAGCGTCGGGGCGACCAGGAACGGATCCTCCGGGATCGCCCACACCGGTACCTCGTCGACCATCACTGTGGATATGGCCTTCTCGATTTCCTTCAGGTTGTCGGGATCGGCCCTGTTCACGACGATCGCCAGCAGACCGGCGTGCTGTTCGCGGAGCTCAGCAATTGTCAGTTCGGCAACCTGGCGCATCTCGTCCGCGGAGCGAGTGCCCTCGCCCTCGGTCGTGCGCCCGCCGAGCACCAATAGGACGGGCGCACCCAGATTGGCTGCGATCCGTGCGTTGTAGGAGAGCTCGGTAGGGCTGCCGATGTCGGTGAAGTCGGAGCCGAGTATGAGCACGGCATCACACGCCCGCTCGACGGCGGCGAACCGCGCGACGATGTCGGTGAGCGCCCCCTCAGGGTCGGTGTGTACGCGCTCGTAGGTGAC
>JADGOT010000246.1 GCA_017882805.1 Glaciihabitans sp.
AGAAATACTCGTGTCGCAACACGTATGTCGCAACCGATAGCGCGCACAGCCCTACGAGCGGACTCATCGCCAGCAGAATCTGCCGGTCAGTCGCCATCCGCCACGCAGCCGGAAAAGTAAGCAGAACTACAGTCCCCGTCGCCGTCGGGCTTACGACGGACCAGGGCACACCACTCCACAAGAACTCCTCCGCGCCGAAGATCAGCACCGCTAGGAGGACGACGCTTCCCGCATAGGGCGCGCGCGCGAACGTTCCGCGCTGCGCTAGCGCCCAGATGCCTACGCTAACGGCGCAAAGCGCACTGATCCGTACAGCTAGGGTCGTTGCATGCGTGGCTACCTCAGGTTGATTGAGGTGACTCGCGATCCTCGCGGTGCCGCCGAGATAGAAGGCCACCGCCAGGCTCGCCGTCGACGCGAAGATGAGCGCCACCACAGCATAAGATGTCTTCCTGATCTCAAGTGGCTCGGCCCTCAGGTCGAGTCGTTGAACCGCTGAGCCCATCTCGTCAATCCTCGCCAGACACCGTGGTGCCAATGATCAATGCAAGCAGACATCCAAATGTCCCAACACCGATAAGATTAGCGGTCGACCAGTCGGGTGTCACTAAAACGACTACAGGTGTTCTCATATCGTGCGCCTAACCGCAGCCATGGTCATTTGCATCAGCTCCACGTCACGTAAAGGTCGTTCGCGACTGCAACGTCATTGGGAGCGATCCCAATCCGCCAACCACGGAATATCTCTGTGGATTACATCAGCGAGTGCCTCGCTGTCTGGCAAAAAGTGATCTATCAGCCTCCGGCGCGCCGATGGTGATATTTTTTCGCTTTCGATGCCGCGCCGCGCGTTCCACATACCGATCTCATAGTTCGCCACACTGTAAGCACGATCAACGCGGGTACGTATACGTCTAGGTAGGGCATGCCAGAGTGCTCGAGCAAGCCCAACACGAGCAAGGCTAGCCTGCCATATGTACAAGTTAAGTCCTGGTATCCGCGGTTGCACTGCCGCACTTCGATAACGAGTGCTTAGATTATCGGGCTCAAAGTCAGACGCGACGCCGATAAACTCAAAGACCGTCGCAAGAGTGGCGGCTGGCCGTTCAGCAAGCTCGTGAGAAAAGATCACCATGAGCTGCTCGCGTGGAAAGACACGTAGGAAACCAGCAAGAATGCGGCAATACTCTCCGTACACAATATAACTATTGGTTCGTGTAGGCGCCACCCTAGCCTGTTCCATCGCCTTTGGCTCCATGAGCTGATCAATCGCCTCCTCGAAAGAACGTGACTCATCTCCGCCTAGCACTATCATTTGATACTGAGAGTAAGCACGCTCCACCGGATCCCGAAGGACGCAAAGAAGTTTCACATCAGGAAGAAACTGCTTGATGCGTCGTGGCACAACCTCCTCAAGCGACTCACTGCAACGTGGACTTACAATTGGTTTCTTGTCGCCATCACGAGCCGCGCCTCTGAAAGGAGTTCCACTCATATACTCCGGCGTCGCCTCACCACAAATAGCGTTAGGCGGCGCGCCTCGTAGCATCGTTGCCAAATACCAATCCCATCCACGGCGGTAAGCGTTCTCCGCGTTAAAGAAGTAGACCTCCTTCTCTGGCGGCATGTGTATCTGCGGATGATGCCGCATATACTCAAATAGCGAGGTCGTCCCTGCCTTTGGTGCGCCGATAATAAGAAAGCCAATATTAGGCATTAGAATAACGACATCTTATTGCTGGCAGCACATGCACTGGATAAGATGAACTAGGACCACTATAGCCATATGGCAATCGTGTTCCTACAAATATAGAGCGTAGGATCATGGTCTGGTCACGATCTCACTGTATGACCTCGCGAAGGACAGTCTACCGCACATTACAGGCCCAGGCACCCTATGCTGCATCTCGCGATCTGATCCAAAACCCACCCGGAGGTTGACGGACGGTCTCAGGATCGAACGACGGAATGGCTTGCTTGAGCCTCGCCGGTGCAGCGCGAGCGATAGCGTAGTTGGGCATCACGACCTCGAACTCGTCGTTAAACGCCAAGAACGCTTGCAGGAGATACTGCTCTGCCCAGGCACGGCGCAAGCCGATAACCCAATCTCGTGGGTACTCGTACGGCAGAAAGATGTCGTGTACGTGGATCGTCACGCCAGGGGCTATGCGAGGCAGCACCTCTAGGAAGATGTGCGTCACGTCGCCGCCGGTTCGCACGGTGTGGGTGGTGTCGATAAACAGCACATCGCCGGTCTGCAATGCCGAGAACCGTGCAGGATTCAGGTCCTCGGTGCGAGCCGCATGGACCGTGGCACCAGGGACGGGTCCCATAGCTGCGGTCTGAAAGGGGAAAGGATCGAAGATCGTTTGCTCGAACGGTTTGTCATCCTGAGCGTTGGCGAGTCCCGCCATATGAATCACATGACTGGATGCGCCGGAGCCGAGCTCGTAAACGCGACTCGGCTTGAGATGACGCAGCATCGCGTAAAGAATCTCGGCATCGACCGACTCGTAGTACCCGTTGCAAAGCCAGAAGCGACCGGGCTCGTCCGGATGTAGCGGAGGTCGAAACTCCGAGAGATATGGAAGCAAGGGCCCATGCACCAGATCCACGGCATCTTCAACTCGTAGATCGACGCCAGGCACGTTAGACGGGCCATCCCAGAGACCCTGCGGGAGAGCGCTAACGTCCGGTAGTGGGCTCTCGAAGTTGCGTCTGGTGAGGTTGTAGCCACATCGTTCTATTGGTCGACGGGTGGTCCTCTCAAGGTATCGACGAACGTGTCCAAGAGCGTGCCGGACACGAGATAGCGTGATCTGCCACATGACCTTCGCCACATTACCGCGCAGCCGGGGGGCGCGCAGTATGTCAGCCGGCATCGGCAGCGCTCGCGCCCAACCTGGCTTTGCTCCCACCTAGTCACACCCCTCTGTGAAGTCCGCGGGCACGGTGGCGACGCATGAGACGTGACGTAGCCTCGCGGAGCGTCCGCGGCATGCTCGCCAAGACAAGCGCGACGAAGCCCTCCCGCGTCGGCAGCGTCCGCAGTGAGGATCGAGCCTGGGCGCGCGAGTACGCCGGCTTGTCGGCGCCCAGCCAGTGGCGAGCGATGCGCGCACGCGTTATCGCGCGGCCTCGGCGTACGAGCGCAGGCGGTGCGCCGGTCGTCGCGAACCGGTCGATCATCATCTCATAATCGTGCTGTATCTCGGCAAGGACGTCGACCGACCTGACACGATCACGCTCGGGGTGTATCTCATATAGAGACGCGGCTTGAGGCAATCCAATGCATGAGCCGATCGCTGCTAGCCTCAACCACAAGTCGACATCCTCTACAGCGCGGTCGAGGCCCTCGAAAAAGCCGCCGCACCCGGTCACGGCGTCGTGGCGCACCAGCGTGGCGCTGGTGGAGTGAGAGATCCGACCACTGACGAGATCCTCCAATGTGACGACCTCTGGCATCCAACCACGCCCCACCACGCGACCTGCCTCGTTGATCGGGGTCGCGGCACCGAAACACGCAACGGCGTCAGGGGATGAGTAAATCCTCCGCCGGGCCAACTCCAAGAACTCAGGCTCCCAGTAGTCGTCTCCGTCCAGGAACGCGATCCAAGCGCCGCTCGCCCTACGGATTCCAGCGTTGCGTGCCGCTGATGCTCCTCGGCCTTCACCGTCCACCACGACCACTCGATCGCTCATCAGTTCAAGGACACGCTGCTTGGTCGCATCGACAGACATGTCATCGACGACAATCACCTCACTGGCCGGACTGCTCTGATTCAGCGCGCTGCGAATCGCGCGTTGGATCGTCCGCTCATCGTCGCGCACCGCAATGACGACCGAGATCGTGAGGCACTCGATGAGGATGTGCGAGCCGACTTCATGCCGACAGTGGATCTGAGCGCGGGAGATCGCGCGCATGTCCGGGGTTGCTGTGCTGGCCTTGTCCATCAGTCGATCAACGGTGTGGCTCCACGGGGACTTCCGCGCATCGTGCCCCGCGGCGCGTGGTGGCCTCCGGTGCTTCACGGTCTACCAGCGCCGTCAGCCCCCCCGTGGTTGCGTCTGCTGTGCTCGGTATTGACAGGCAGTATTGTTCGTGGCGTGTGCGGCATCGTCGGGAAGATCTCGGCTAGAAGTCCAGTCGACCGCGAGCTGCTCGAGACGATGTGCGCATTGATCGAGCATCGTGGACCAGATTCGCGCGGCACCTTCCTGGAGGAGGGTGCGGGCCTAGGCATCCAGCGACTGGCGATCATCGACCTCGAAGCCGGGGATCAGCCGATCTACAACGAGGACAGATCGATCGTCGTGGTCCTCAACGGCGAGATCTACAACTACGTCGAGCTCCGCGAGGAGCTGCAGCGGAGAGGTCATCGCCTCGAGACCCACTCTGATACCGAGGTGATCGTGCACCTCTACGAGGACCATGGCGCGGACTGCGTGAACTTCCTCCGCGGCATGTTCGCCTTCGCGATCTGGGACCGTCCTCGCCGGCGACTGCTCCTTGGCCGCGATCGGGTCGGCAAGAAGCCGCTCTTCTACAGCCAGCGTGGCGACACGATCTGGTTCGCCTCCGAGCCACGGGCGATCCTCGCCGATTCGGAGATCCCACGCGACGTCAACTTCGGCGCGATCGACAGCTTCCTGCAGCTCTCCTATGTGCCTCACCCGGAGAGTGCGTTCGCCGCGCTTCGCAAGCTGCCGCCCGCCCACACGCTCACTTGGCAGGACGGCAGGGTTGAAACACACAGGTATTGGAAGCTTTCGTACATTTCGAGCCTTGCCGCTGGTTCTGCGGTCGAACGCGAGCAGATTTTGCGCGAGCAGATTTTGGAGGCCACCCGGCTGCGACTGCGCAGCGACGTTCCCCTGGGGGCATTTCTCTCCGGCGGCGTCGACTCGAGCGCGATCGTGGCCGCAATGGCACAGACGGCGCCTGGGCGGGTGAAGACGTTCTCAATCGGCTTCGATGTCGACGAGTATGACGAGACATCCTACGCACGCGAGATCGCCGAGCTGTTCGACACAGACCACCACGAGCTGTATATGGAGCCCAACGCCATGGAGATCCTGCCCCGCCTCGTGTGGCACTATGGTGAGCCGTTCGCCGACAGCTCGGCGATCCCAAGCTTCTATCTCGCCGCGCTTACGCGCGAGCATGTGACCGTCGCGCTCAATGGCGACGGGGGCGACGAGAGCTTTGCGGGCTATCGGCGCTACGTCGCTTACAAGATGATGGAAGGGCTGGACCGCCTGCCGCGGCCACTATGGAGCATCGCAGCAAGGCTTTCGGGCGGACATCGCTCGGGAGCGCGAATCGACGGAGCACGCGCAAGAGCAAGCCGTCTCACGCAAGCCATGCTGATGGGTTCGATGGGTCGTCATCGTGTGTGGATGAGCTACCTGAATCGTGATGATCTCGACCAGCTCTACACACAGGAGTTCGCAGACAGCGTCGACACGAGCGTTACCGGACGCGTTCTCGAAGACGCATACGCGGACTCGGATGCCGACAACGAGCTTGAGCGCCTACTTGACACGGACGTCAACACCTACCTACCGGGTCAGCTGCTCGTAAAGATGGACATCGCAACCATGGCGAACTCCCTCGAGGTACGTTCACCGCTCCTTGACCATCGCCTGATGGAGACCGCCGCGTCTCTCGCCGCTTCAGACAAGGTACGCAGGCTTACCACAAAGCACATCTTCAAGGACGCGCTGCGTCCCTGGCTGCCCGACCACATACTCGACCGCAAGAAGGCCGGCTTCGGCGTGCCATTGGCATCCTGGTTTCGAGGCGAGTTGCAGGAGCTTCCACGCGACGTGCTGCTCGACCCACGCTCGACCTCCAGGGGCATCTTCCGGGCCAAAGCGGTCAGCGCACTCATCGACGATCATCTCGCCGAGCGCCGCGACCACTCGAATCAGCTTTGGTCTCTGATCCAGCTAGAGCTCTGGTTTCGCACCTACATCGACCACAATGCGGTGCACGAACCTTTGTCGCTAGCCCTGGGCTCGCGATGAGTCCAGCTAGACTCCGCGGTGCGCGCCTCGGCTCACTCCGCCTCCACGCGAACCTCGTAGAGCCTTTCGTACGCTAGGGCGATCTTGTCCCAGCTGAATATCGACTTTATACGTTCGTGAATGCGCTTAGCGTCCCAAGCATCCGTCGATAGGGTCAGGGCGTTTTCAAGCATATCTCGTAGTGCCATGGTGTCTTGCGAGGCAAATTGAAACGGATAGCCAGAGCCAACGACCGCGAGATTCGCCGGGATATCGGAGCAGACGACCACTCTGGTGTACGCGATCGCCTCAAGCAACATCATCGACATCGCCTCCACCTCCGACGGGAAAACAAACACAGCACATCGTCGAAGAACCTCGCACAGTGTTTCTCGATCTAGCAGTTGCTTGTAGAGCACAACCCGGTTATCGGCCGACGCAGCGCGCTCGATCTCGCGTGAGTACGCTGGATCATGAGAGAAGTCTCCGACGATCAGCAGCTGTGCGTCGGTCGGGAGGTCACGGTACGCCTGCAGAAGATGATGTAGTCCCTTGGTTCGATCTAGGCGGCCGCAGGCAAACATCACGTACTCGCCCGCCTTCAGGGAAAGCTCGCTGTATGGGAACTCTTGTCTGCTGGTATGGACTGACGCGAGAAAGTCGGTGCCGTTCGGGATGTAGTGCACCGTCCGGCCCTGTACCGTCTTTTCGGCTGAAACCGACGTCAATGTGTCGCATGCTCGCACAAAGACCGCCTCCGATACGCGGAAGAAGATCTTCGCAAGCCGGCTCCACTTCTCGCGCGTCGCTGGGTCTCCATGAAAAGTCCCTACGACGCGCACACCGCGCTTTAGCTTGAGCAGAGGACAGAAGAAACCAAAGTCAGAGTTGTGCACATGCGCGCTATCGTAGCGACCCTTGACAAGGTAGTGAAGGCAACACAACAGGAAGTACGAGGTCGCGCGTAGGTACTTGCCCTTGAGGGCTGGGATATACACATAGTGCCTTTTCGCCGTACAAAAGAGCGCGGGACTGCCATCCCGGATCAAATAGATCGTATACTCGTTTCTTGGCGAAAATCGCTCCAGGAGATGTTCGACTACACGGTCGGCACCGGCGAACGCCGGTAGGCTCTTGATTCCCAGCACAGCAACATGCGCGCCAGGACCATCCGCGCTCATCGGTTGAAGAACTCGCCGATTTGCGTGTAGCGACGACTCTCGGCTGGCTGCAGCTGCTTCTTGTCGGGCTTGGTGAGATATGTCCGGCGTTTCACAACCCGGGGCTCGATCCGTACGTTGGAGTAGTCGATGTAGCGCTCGAAGAGGATCGGCCGTCCGAGCGTCACGCGAATCTTGTTCCAGGCGACCCAGCGCAGCACAGCGAGCTTGGGGAGCCGCGCGACGTGCTTGTTGCGGATGGCTGTCTTCGCGGACGACACCATCCAGCAGTTCTGGGGGCAGCCCGCCACCTGCGTGCGCACCTCCTCCGCACGGGCCCCGTTGTAGACCTCCTCCCACGACTGCAGGTGCAGATTGCCCATGAGCAGATCGTTGCGGACGTTGCAGGCATAGACGTCGCCCCAGGGGTCTATGAAGACGTTGTCCGTGCCCTGGGTGCACGGATGCAGTCGATCCTGGCCGAGTATCTTCGCGATCAGACCGAGGTTCATGTAGGCCCGGAACCAGGTCTTCACGCTCGAGGACTTGAGCATCTCGGTGACCAGGTTCTCAACCCGCTTGGCCACGCGTACGCGGTCGTAGATCGTGTTGTCGTTCTTGTGGAATTGGAACGCGTTGTGGAGCGCCGAGGTGGCGAACTCGACTTTGAGGCGCTCAGACATCTGATACAGCGACACGACCTCGTCGATGTTCTCGTCCTGAAACGTGGTGGCGAATCCGAGGTCGGTGCCGCCCGCCGCCACCAGCCGCTCCATCGCCTCCATCTTTTTCTCGAATCCGCCTTTCTCTCCGCGGATCGTGTCGTTCGTCCCCTCGAAGCCCTCCACGCTGATCCGTATCTTGACGTCCGGATACCGTTCGATCACTTTCTCGAGGACGTATCCGCGGAGCCCGTTGGTGCTGATCTCCAACGTCTTGGCCTTCGGGTGCAGCGCGTCGCAGATATCGAGGAGATCGGTACGCAGAGTAGGCTCGCCGCCGGTGACGTTGATGTGGTCGAAGCCGCCTGGAAGCTTTTCCAGCGTCGCGATGTCGAGCTCGTAGTCGGGATGCGTGGGGTGCTTCCAGATGTTGCACATCGAGCACCGTGAGTTGCACCTGTATGTGGTGATGACTGACAGATCCATCGCTCTACCCCCCGACCGCAGCGAGCGTGGCGTGCCCGCCTGCCCCCATGTGTTGGCTGTATATGTCGAGCAAACGAGACGCGACCGCGGACGCTGAGAGCTCCGACTCGATGCACGCGCGTCCGTTGGAACGAGACGGCTCTGCCAGGACGCTCACGAGTGCCGCGGCCAACTCCATCGCGTCGTGCTCGCAGAGATATGACGGGGAGACTCCACTGAGGAGATCCGGTATGTCACCCGACGGCGTCGCGACCACCGGAAGATTGCACATGAGCGCCTCCTTGACGGTGTTCGGCGATCCCTCGAGCGAAGCCGTGTGCAGGAGGCAGTCCGCAGCGCTCATCAGGAGCGGCATTTCATCGGGAGGAGTCAAGCCGGAGACGTGGAGCCTCAGCGCTCCGACCTGCTTGGACGCCTCGGCACAGGCGGCTTCCGCCAGCCACCGGCGCTTGCGCGGTATGTCGGGCTTGGTTGCGGCGAAGAGAACGATCCGCTCGTCCGCGTCCCAACCCAACCGCCGGCGGGCCTCGTCGCGATCGTGCACCACGAACAGCGACCCGTCCACGCCGTTCGGCAGAACCGTGTTGGAGCGACGCACACGCGACGGCAACCGATCGTGCATCTCTCGCGACTTCGTGATCGTCGCGGCACACAGGGCCGCATGGCGACGGATGACCGCTGCGCGAAGACCGCTCCCCCGCGTGATGCTCCCGTCGTCGGCAGGGTCTCCCAGCACGTCATCGCCGCAGTAGGAGACCAGCAGCGGCGGGCCCAGCAGGAAGCGGGCAGCGAGCGCCGTCTCGCCTGCGTGGGCATGAACGAGCCGGTAGCGCCCGCGCCACGCGACGCTGCCCAGCAGGAACCGAGCAGCCGCTATCGGATAGGCGCGGGAGGAGAGGTGCCCGCGGATGTAGACCACGTCGCATCGAACCCCCCGCGCGCGCATGGACTCCACTTGGCGCTTGACGAAGATGCCATACACCGGACGCTCCTGATCTGGCCACATGTTCGTGACGACGAGAACGTCCGCGCCGGGATCGCGCTCGATGAAATCGACGAGTGATGAGTCCTTGGACACCGGCCTCACACAGCCTCGGGAATGCGCCCGGCACCAAGGCGGCGCACGGCGGAAGGGCCAGCCACCAGCGGAGTCCTCCGTCGATGCCACTCGACCTGCTCACGCAAACCGTCATAGAGCGTGCGCGAGGGGCTGAAGCTGAGCTGCGTTCGAGCACGGCTCGTGTCGGCGGCAGTGTCGCGAGCGTCACCGGCCTGTGCGGCGACCCGACGGATGTTGAGCTTGCACTCGGTCAGATCGGCGATCATCTCGAGCACCTCGTTCATGGAGGTCCTCGCCCCACCGCCGAGGTTGTAGACGGCGCCAGGATGCCCATCCACAGCCGCGGCGATCGTGCCCTGTACCGCATCGCGCACGAAGGTGAAGTCACGCGTCTGCCCGCCATCGCCATAGATCACGATCTCCTCGTGTCTCAGCGCCGCCGTGATCAGCTTGTTGAAGGCCATGTCGGGGCGCTGGCGTGGCCCGTAGACGGTGAAGTAGCGCAGCATGACCGTCGGCAGCGCGTGGCTGCGGTGATAGAGACGGCAAAGATGCTCGCCCAGCGCCTTCGTGGCGCCATATGGGGAGATCGGCTGCAGCGGCGTGTCCTCGGTGGTGGGGAACCGCTCCGCGTCTCCATACACCGATGACGACGAAGCGAAGACGAAGCGTTCGAGTCCGACCGCTCGCGACGCCTCGAGCAAGCGTTGAAGCGCCGTCACGTTGCTATCGACATACGCTCCAAAGGTCTGCCCCCAGCTCGCTCGCACGCCAGGTTGCGCCGCGAGGTGGAAGACGATCTCGATCCCGTCCAGCAGCTCCGCCAGATCGGCGTTCGCGAGATCAGCTTCTCTGAACTCCCAACCGGGGCGATCCTGCATGTGCCTGATGTTCGAACGCTTGATCTCCGGCTCGTAGTAGGACGTGAAGCAGTCAACGCCGAGCACGCGGTGGTCCTGCTCGAGACAGGCTTGAGCAAGATGCGAGCCGATGAATCCCGCGGCGCCGGTGACCAATACGTTTGCCATCAGGTTGCCTAGTTCGCTCCGCTGCGGCGCAGCACCACCGGCAGAGTCCGCAGCATCAACCGCACGTCGCCCCACAGCGACCAGTTGGTCACATACAGATAGTCGAGCTTCACCATCTCCTCGAATGGGATGCTCGTGCGACCGAGCACCTGCCACAGACCGGTCACTCCGGGGGTCAGGTCCAGCCGACCCCGCGCCCAGTCGTCGACCATCTCGTCCTCCTCGGCCACGAGCGGCCGTGGGCCCACGAGGCTCATGTCGCCCTTCAGCACGTTCCACAGCTGGGGCAGCTCATCGAGGCTCGCCAGGCGCAGGACGCGCCCTACGCGCGTAACGCGTGGGTCGTGCTCGAGGTGAAGCCACGCCGGATCCTTGCTTTGCGCAAGCAGCTCCGCGCGTTTGCCTTCGGCGTCGGCCACCATCGTCCGCAGCTTCAGGAGCCTGAAGCGTTTGCCTCCTTGGCCGATCCGCTCCTGACCGAAGAAGACCGGTCCGGGAGAGTCCAGCTTGATCGCCACTCCGAGCACGACCAACAGCGGAACCGCGACGATCGCCATCACCCCCGCTCCGAGGAGATCGAGCGTGCGCTTGGCGAGTCGCGACGAGCGCGAGAGGACAGACGGATTGATCCCGAGCACCGTCACGCCCTGGAGATCGTCGACCTCGACCGAGGGACCCAGCGCACTGAAGGTGGCAGGCAGCAGGCTCACCTTCACCGATACCTTCTTGCAGTCACGCAGCACGCCCAAGAGCCGCTCGCCGTCCACCTCTGCGTCCGCGACGACCACGCGGCCAACGCGCTGGTCCACCATCAGATTCGGCAGGCCCACGGCGTCCAGGCAGCCCAGGCGCGGCAATCCGAGCACTTCGTCCGTGTCGTCCGTACAGGTGACCATTCCGATCGGCTCGAGCCGACGGCTCGCGCTCCCACGCATCTTCTCGATCAGCGCGCCGCTCGCCTGCCCCGTGCCGACCAGCAGCACACGCTCGGGTGAGATCGCCCGCAGGAAGCCCGCGCGCGTCAGCACCCTGCCCGCCAGCACCAGCGCCATCGCAAGACCGCCGAAGGCGAGGATCGCGGTGAACATCAGCTTCGCGGGTGCCACCAGCACGAACCAGCACCACATCAATAGGCAGCCCACGACCAGGCCGTGAAACAGGGGGGGCAGATCGTCGAGCGTCGAGTGACTCAGTCGCTTGGCGTCGCGCTCGTACAGACCGTAAAACTTGAACAGGACCACCCACGCTGGCAGCGTGATCCATCCGAAGAGCACATATTCATCCCACGGATGCCCACCTCTGCCGCCAACGAGCACCATCGCCGCGACCATCGCCAGCCCCAGGCACCCCGCGTCGCTGACCGCCAAGAGGCGGCGCAGGAACCAGTCCCGCCGCCCGTAGTTGGGGGCCACCAGCGTTCCCACCCGCGGCAGGGCCGTCTGGGGGCCGATGCGCGGGGGAAAAGGAGCGTCCAGCGATGCTGCCTGGGCCTCCGTGCCCAGGGGCGCTGCCTCAGACATCGGCAGACACCCTGGCCGCAGCAACCGCACACCATGTTTCTGCGCCGTCCCTGGACATACCCATCAACGCCGCAACCCCGCGTGGACTTGCGCGCATCGCCACTGGCTCGGCGTCGCGTTCCGGCCGCGCGATCGAGAGAAGCGTCACAAGCGGCGCGTAGCGTGGAGACGACGACACGCAACGCATCGCCGGCTATCTAAAAGAGTCCCCCCCAACGCATCTCGTTGAGCATTCTGAGGCGGCCAAACCCGCTTTCCGCCTGCTCACTGAACGATTGGGGGATCTGAGAATGCCCACTGAAGCTCTGAAGCTGGGTCAGAGGCGCCCGGCCGCGCGCTCGCTGGCGATCAACGCGCTGAGATCGCCGAGTGCTGTCTCAGGGGGGATTGCTCGGGCCGGTTGGCGGACGTGATCGGGTGCGCCCGGTGGGTGCAGGTGGTGGGGGCGGTCGGGGAGCCAACCGAAGTCAATGCGAACCGCTTTGTGCGGCTGCTGGGCGGGCGGATGTCGCTTGACGAGGCGGGGTAACGTCTGCTGCTGAGCCGTAAGGTGGCCGGGACGAACGAAACCCCGGCGGTTTGGCCTGCCCCCGAGGGGGCTGCACAGGGACCGTTCCGGGGTCTTGACGTCTCAGGGTAGCGTCGCACGATCGCTGGCAAACCAAGCCGCCACCTCCACGGTTCTCGTCATTGGCAACGAGCGTTTCGACCGCGTGAGCTTCTGCGCGAATCGGCAGCCGTGGTGTTCGAGCGGATGCCGGGGCTGACCAGCCGATTGCGAGGTCTGGAGCGCGAATGGGCTGAGCAAGAGTTGCTGGACCCGCCAGCAGCCGAACGCACCATCGAGCATCTGGAAGCCGAGCTCGCAAAGCTTGTTCCGGCGCTCGCGGCGCTTCGCGCCAGACAGAATCAGATTGCCGCCGAGCTGCTCGACCTCGTCAACCGAGCACGCCAGCGGCTCCGACCCTCAGGCCGACAGCCGGGCGGCTGCTGTCTGCTCGTAGCGCTCTGCGAGCGCCAAAGCTGCGTTGCCTATCCCCGATACATCGCTCTGCTCCGCCTCGGCGCGCAACTCATGCGCTCGCGAACGCAACTGCTCCGCGCTCTGCCTACTGTCGCAGAGCCGGCGATCCATAGTGTCGGCAAGCCAGCGATCCTCATCGGGCAATGCGGGCCAGGGTCGAACGTCCACCAGCCGAGTGCAGCCCCATACGGGGACCGCTCGAGGACGCGGACCTCGCCCTGATCCTCACCGCCCACCCCCAGCTCGACCACCAGCTCCTCGCCCAGCGCGCACGCCTGCTCGTCGACGCGCGTCATCACCCGCAGCCGGCATCCCCTGCGGCGCAGCATTGCTCAGCGCCACGTTTGGCCGCGCGGGCGAGAGAAGCGTCGCAAGACGCGCGTAGGGTGGGCGCAATGAACGAAGAGCGCTCAGAACCCGAGGCGCAGCGGGCCGTGCGGACCGACGTGCTGCGCCGAGCGCCATTTGCAGAAAACCCTTCAGCCATTTACGCTTGCACTATCAGCCATTTACGCAACATGGAACAGCCCGTCCCGTACGCGGGCCTATGGGCGTGATGAGCCAGCTGGGCAGCCGCTCGCCCTCGACCTTCGCGTCCGCGACGACCACCCGCCCCACACGCTGCAGCACCCGCTCGTGCGAGACCACGCGCACGAAGCCCGCGCGCGCAAGCACAGAGCAGAGCTGACCGCCCACCGCGTTCCCGATGTTCGGGGTGCAGGGGGTGTGGTGACCGGCGCCACAACGGCTTATCGAAGCCGCACGCCATCGCGTC
>JADGOT010000247.1 GCA_017882805.1 Glaciihabitans sp.
GTGTCTGCAGGTTCGCGACCTCGAGCCTTTCGATGCGACCCCAGTCGATCAAGCCGATGTCGGACAATGGAGTGTTGTCCCAGAAGGTGAGGCCGAGCGTGTCGGCGGTCACGCACGGCGCAGAGGTCAGACCGGTCGCGAGGTCACCGAGCCGCGTTCCTGTAGCAGCCCTAGCCAGCGCTTCGCCAAAGATCTTGCGGTTGGCGATTGTGAACGCGACGCTGCCCGGAGCGAGGAGGTCGAGCCGAAGCAGGGTTCGGCCGCGAATCGGCACAACCAGAAACAGAAGCAGCACGATCGCGGCGCCGCGGTAGATGATCATCCTTCAGCGTAGGCCGCGGGTGACCGTGAGGTGAGGCAGATCGCTCAACCCATTGAAAAGCCCGGCCGCGGAGAACGCACCACCACTCGCCGCGGCCGGAGTTTGAGTTCGAGGGCGCCTACTTGATGGCCCCCGCTGTGAGACCGCTCACGACCCGGCCCTCGATGAGCGCGAACAGGACAATAATCGGCACCGTCGCCACGAGAGATCCCGCGAAGAGGTGACCCCAGTCGATCGAATACTGACCGATGTAGTCGTTGATCGTCACGGTCAGCGGACGCTGATCGGCCGACGACCCCAGCGTTAGCGTGAGTGCAACAAGGAATTCGTTCCACGCACTAATGAACGTGAAGATCAGGGCCGTCACGATGCCCGGCATCGCCAGCGGCAGCGTGATTCGACGAACAGCTCCAAGCCGACTGCATCCGTCAACCATGGCTGCCTCTTCGAGCTCGACCGGGATCGATCCGAAGAACGCGTTCAGAATCCACACGGCGAATGCCATGTTGAAACCCGCGTTGATCAGGATGAGGGAAATGATCGGCGAGGGCAGGTTGAAGCTGAGGAACTCCCGCTGGATGCCTACCAGCATCGCCGCCGGCTGAAACATCTGAGTCGCGAGTACGAGCAGCAGAAATACAGCTCGACCGCGGAACTCTCGCCGCGACGTGTAATACGCCGCCGGCAGCGCCACCAGCAAAACGAGAAGGGTGGCTCCTCCAGCGACCTGCAGGCTCGTGCCGAGGTTGCTGCCAAAACCGGTCGACCATATCGTCAGAAAGTTAGAGAAATCGGCATTCACCGGGAACAGCGCGCGACTGAGTAGTTCGCTCTTTGGTCGAACCGCAACCGAAATCATCTCGACGTACGGCAGCACAAAGAGAATTGCGATCAGGTACGCCGCAACAGCGATGACGATTGTCTTCGTGCGTCGGCCGACGATGTGTCTCAAAGCCATCTCACTTCACCTGGTCTTTCCAGCGGGTGACGCGCAGGAAGATCAGCACAATGACGATCACGATCGAAAAGTTGATGACCGACAGCGCGGCCGACTCCCCAATGAAGCTCTGCTTGAGGGTGTACATAAAGGTTGTCGTTGTGCTCGTGGTGTACGCCGGGCCACCCCGGGTCATCTCCCAGATGATAGGAAACGAGTTGAAGACGTTGATGACATTGATGAGTGCGGCGACCACGATTGCGGGGCGAAGGAGGGGCAGAGTAATGCTGCGAAACCGGTGCCACCATCCGGCTCCGTCGATGTGCGCGGCCTCATACACCTCGTCGGGAATCGACTGCAGTCCCGAGAGGAGCGCGTAGGTCGAGAACGGCAGGGACACGAACACAGCGACGACCATCATCCACGCCAGAGCGGTACCCGGTCGGCCCAGCCAGTCGGCCTGCACCGAGTTGTAGGCGGTGAGCACCCCCAGCTTGTGCAGTATTACATTGACGACCCCGTTGTTGGAGTTCAGTGCCCATCGAAAAATGAGCGACGTCATCATCACGGACGATGCCCACGGCACGATGAGCGCCCAGCGCGCGATTCGTCGACCCGGGAACTTCGCATTGAAAAGCTGGGCAAGCGCGAGCGAGATCAGCATTGTGATCGCGACGACGCCGATCACCCAGATCGCGGTTCGAAGCAGCACACCGGCAAGGGCGGGCTCACTGAAGAGCGAGCGAAAGTTTGCGGAACCAGCGTTGCCCAGAACGAAGCCGTCCGGGCTAATGGACTGGAACGAGGACTGGATCATGACGATCACCGGCCAGATCACGACAATTCCGATCAGCAAGATGGCTGGGCCAATCCAGACGAGCGGTTCGAGTTGTGGCCACAGTCGGAGTCGAGACTTGGGGATGCGCTGGTGCGATGTCGTTGTCATTGAGAATTCGGATCTTCTGTTCTCGGTGGGAGTGAGTCGAGTGCCCGGGTAGGGACCCGGGCACTCGACCTTGTTGGCGCGCGGGTGCCTAGCTTGCTGCCTGCGATGCGGTCTGAAGCTGATCAAGCGCCGGCTTCGGATTGCTCGTGATCGCCGTGCCGATCGTTTGCTGGATCTTGGTCTTCAGCTGCGGCCACGTCGTGTCGCTTGGGTACTGCACAGAGTTTGGCAGCCCCTTGATGAATCCACCGAAAAGCGGGTCATTGGCGAGCGCCTTGGCGCCGGAGTTGGTGGCCGGCAGGAGGTCGTACTCCCTGTCAAACGTCAACTGGTTGGCGTCCTGATACGTGAAGTCAAGGAACTTCTTGATCGCCGCCTGATGGCCGTTCGCTTTGAAAGCCGCGACGTTGTCGCACACACCGAGGGTCTTCTCCAGAGGGCCGTTCTTGCCCGCAATCTGAACCGACGCCCAGTCCGAATCCTTCAGAACGGCGGCCTTCTGGATGATCGGAACGAGACCCGGCGAGCCGTTGATCATTCCGACCTGTCCCTGAGCGAATGTCTGCCAGAGGTCGGTACGGTTCTGGCTGGCCGGGTTGGGCTCGGTGTCGCCGGCCGCGACCAGCTTGTTGAGGAACTGGAACGTTTCGATGTTCGCTTGGCTGTTGATGGTGTACTTACCGCCATCCTGGTAACCGCCGTCGTTACCCATGGTCCACAACAGCGCCTCGGCCTGAGCTTCCTCGGATCCGAACGGAAGCCCGAAACCAATCTTGCCGAGTGCAGAAATCTTGGACGCGTCGGTCTGGATGTCTGCCCAGGTCTTCGGCGCATCTGAAATTCCCGCCTTGGTGAAGAGCGCCTTGTTGTAGAACAGGGTGCGCGAACTCGTCGTGAACGGCAATCCGTACTGCACACCGTTGTAGCTGCCCTGCTGCTTGAAGGCCGACAGAAGGTTGCCCGGGTTGGAAAGCACGCTCGTGGCGGGGTACAGCAGACCCTCCTTCGCGTACGTCGTGTAGTAGTCGCCCTCGGTCACATCCGGGTACTGCTTGTTTTGGACCATGGTCTGAACCTGAGTGTCGAAGTCGTTCCAGTTAATGGTCTGGACCTTGACCGTGATCGACGGGTTCGCTTTGTGGAAGGCGGCGGCAATATCCTCCCAGTACTTCTGGCTGGTGTTGGTGGGACCGGTGCCGTAATCGGCAGCAACGAGCTTCAGCGTGACCTTTGGGCCGGCAGCGGAATCGGCTGTGCCCGTACATGCTGACAACGCGAGGGATGCCGTCGCGAGGACAGCTGCTGCCGCGACTATGCGGCGAGTGGCTATGGACTTCATTCGAACTCTCTCTGTTGAAGGGGAATCGTGTGGCGCTAGGGCGCCACACGACGAATTACCCTGCTTCGAGTGCGCAGGCATGACCCGAATTGCCGGTTTCTGGCGCTGCTTTGACGGAGGTTGTCATCGCAATTATCGTACTTTGCTTGATTCTGACGCGTTGATGGGCAAATCGATCATAAATGGACACTAGAACGTGATCGCATTTTTTGAAAGGGGTAATTCAATCTGGGCAGATCTGTAACCTGATCGAAACAATTGCCCTGCCGCCACGAACGCCCGCTGGCGGGTGGTCAGCTGGCGACGACGACCTGAACGCCCGCGGACTGAAGGGCTCCGGCGAGGGAGCCTGTCACGGGGAGGTCGGTGATGAGGATGTCGATTTGATCAAGTGGGCAGATCCTGGCAAATGTCGCGTGCCCCATCTTGCTCGAGTCGGCGACGACGATGACCAGCTTTGCAACCCCGACAAACGCCTGGCTCACTTCGGCTTCACCCTCGTGCAGGGTGGTGGCCCCGAACTGTTCGCTCAAGCCGTCAACGCCAAGAATGACGACATCCAAAGCGAGCTCGGACAGGGTATCGGTGACGATGGATCCCACCAGCTCATAGGACTGGCGCCGGGCGATACCGCCGGTAACCACGATTTTTACCTGTGGCCGCACGGACAACTCATAGCCGATGTTGAGGGCGTTGGTGACGATGGTCAGGCCGATTTCGCCATCCAAGCCCTGGAGGTGCGGGCTTCGACCCAGCACCCGGGCGACCTCACTCGTGGTGGTACCGCCATTAAGACCCACCGAATCACCGAGGTGAACGAACTCGCTGACGGCCCGGCCGATCGCAACTTTGGCTTCGGCCTGACGGGCGATCTTGTATTGCAGCGGCAGTTCGTATCCCGTGCCCAGCGCAGCCGCGCCGCCGTGAGTTCTTGTCACGAGTCGCTGTTCGGCGAGGGTCGTGAGGTCTCTCCTCGCGGTGGCGGGCGAGATGTTCAGCTCTTTGCTGATGTCGGCGATAGACACGTTTCCACGCTGGCTCACGAGTTCGAGCAAGGCGTTCAGCCGATACTGCTGCGTCATGGGTACCCCATCAGGTCCGATCCAATGAGATCAACACTACGTGAGCACATCGTCGAACGTTATGATCGAACTTGACTGATATGGTCATTATCAATCAGAATCAGTCCGCGATTGCAACACGGGCTCGATACGACCTGAGAGAGAACTGATGACCGACACTTTTGTCGACACCGAACTGGCTTCGCAGCCAGCCATCTGGAGAATCGCGGCATCACATTTGCCTCAGATGGGAGCAAGATTGCCACGGTCGGGCGAAAGTGTGGCGGTGGTGGGATGTGGAACTAGCTGGTTCATCGCCATGAGTTACGCCGTGCATCGCGAGCAATCCGGTGCCGGAGTGACGGATGCGTACTCCGCCTCGGAATTTCCCGTCACCCGTAATTACGACCGAGTGGTCGTGATATCCCGGTCTGGAATGACGACCGAGATTCTTGATCTTCTCGATCTGCTCCCGGCTGACCGGGTGATCGCGATCACCGCAGTTCCGACAAGCACTCTGGCAATTCGGGCCAAGACAGTAATCTGCCTCGACTTCGCCGACGAGCAATCCGTAGTTCAAACGCGATTCGCGACCGCAACCCTTGCTCTGCTGCGAGCCCACCTGGGGCACGACATCGACCAGCTCGCCACCGAAGCAGAGCTGGCGCTGACCATCCCATTGACTGACCTGCTGGATGCCGACCAGGTGACCTTCGTTGGTCTTGGAGCAGCCGTGGGGATGGCGTGCGAGGCAGCGCTCAAGACGCGTGAGGCCGCCCAATTCTGGGCCGAGGCGTATCCGGCCATGGACTACCGCCATGGTCCGATCGCGATCGCCCAACCCGGTCGTCTCGTCTGGAGCCTTGGCTCAGCCCCGGAAAATCTCCGTGAGGATGTTGAGCGAACGGGGGCGACCTTTGTGCACCATGATCTCGATCCGATGGCGGCGCTCGTCGTGGCTCAGCGGTTCGCCGTCGCCCTGGCAGTTCAGCGCGGACTCGACCCGGATCATCCACGATCTCTGACTCGGTCGGTGATCCTCACCCAATGATGCCTTCAGGAATTCTCGCCGTCGACGTTGGGGGTACGACCCTCAAGGCTGCGCTGCTCGGTCCCGATGGAACCGTGAGCGCGAGATGGATCGAACCAACACCCACCGGCGACCTCACGGGAGAGCGCACGGTCGACGCCGTGGGTCGCGTCTTGGCCAAGGCACAGCAACTCGCCCGCGTCCTTGCGGTCGGTGTGGTGGTACCGGGGATTGTGGATGAGGCGTCGGGAATCTGCATTCGCTCGGTCAATCTCGGCTGGGACTGGCTTCCCGTGCGATACCTGCTCACCCGCAGCCTGCAGCTCCCCGTCGCGTTCGGTCATGACGTTCGTGCCGCGGCCATGGCAGAGGCTCGCCTCGGCGGAAGCGCACGAAATCCTGGCATTTCGGCGTTTGTCGCCATCGGTACCGGACTAGCCGCCGCGTTTACCCGTGAAACTGACGTGCTTGAGCACGATCCGTCCTCGGGCGAAATCGGGCAGCTGCGTATCAATTCCGGTCCCCACGCGGGGCTGCGAATCGAAGAGATCGCCTCTGCCCGGGCGATCGCCAGTCGTATGCACGCAACGGATGCACAAGCCGTTGCCGAACTTGTGAGAGCCGGCGACCCCGAGGCGGTGCGGGTATGGACCGAGGCCGTTGCCGCACTCGCCGAAGCAATCTGCTGGATTGCCGAAAAGGTGGGGCCATCGACGGTCGTACTCGGGGGTGGGTTGAGCGCGGCCAGCGACATCATCCTGCCGGGTCTGCGCAAAGCGCTCGAGGCCCAGCTCGGGTTCGACGCGTTGCCGGCTCTCACAATTGCCGAACTGGGAGCGGACGCCGGGATGCGGGGAGCCGGGTTGTACGCATCAGACCTGATCGAGGCGCAGTCGGCGTGAACCCAACGCGCGTTCTCGCGGCCGCGCGAGTAGTCACGTCCAACCATGACTGGTCACCCGCCCAACTGCTCATCAAAGATGACAAGTTTGTTGCCATCCGACCCGGCCGCGCCGAGCGTGGCAGGTGGGGAGTTGAAGACGAATATATTCCGGGCGTTGTTGTTCCCGCCTTCGTCGACATGCACGTGCACGGCGCGCTCGGCGTGGACTTTGGGGTCGAGCTCGCTCACGATCGGGTCGAGACCGCGATCGACTATCACGCCGCGCGTGGAACAACCCAGCTCCTTGCCAGCGTGGCCACCGGCATCCACGCTCAGCTGCCCGACATCCTCACGCTGCTGAGTCGTTTCGTCGCGGCCGGACAGATCATCGGCATTCACCTCGAGGGTCCATATCTTTCCAGTGCTCGTCGAGGCGCCCACCGGCAGGATCTTCTGCGCGTACCGTCTCGCCTCGAATTGGAGACACTCCTCGAAGTCGCGTCGGGAGCGATCCGAATGGTGACGATCGCTCCTGAACTTGCGGGAGCGCTCCCCATCATTCGGTGGCTCTCCGAGTCGGGAATCGTCGTCGCCCTCGGACACTCAAACTGTGATGCAGACACGGCTCGAGCCGCACTGGACGCCGGAGCAACAGTTGTCACGCACCTCTTCAACGGGATGCGCGAATTCCATCACCGCGACCCCGGGTTGGCGGGCGTCGCACTCACAGACGAGCGCCCGGTTGTCGAACTCATACTCGACGGCCACCACCTGAGCCACGAAGCACAGTCCCTCGCGATGACCCTTGCGGCGGGCCGCGTCGCGCTCGTTTCCGATGCGATGCAAGCGGCGGGTTTGGTCGACGGCAGCTACGAGATAGCCGGCTCCGCAGTGAGAGTGGAGAACGGGATCGCAGTGTTAGAAGACGGGTCGTCGATCGCGGGCTCGACAGCGACACTCTCATTGGGTTTCGCTCGCATGATCGTGCAGCACGGTGTGTCGATCGCCGGCGCCGTCCGCGCGACCTCCGAAGTGCCCGCGCGTGCGCTCGGGATGACCGCACCCGACCTGGTGGCTGGTGCTCGTGCCGATGCCGTCGTGCTCGATCCCTTGACGATGTGCCCAACCCGCGTACTGAGGAGGGGGCAATGGCTCACGTCACCGTCTTGACACCCAACCCCGCGATCGACATCACGTACGGTGTCGCCGAGAACCTGGTGGGCGAGACCAACCGGGTCTCAAATCTTGAAAAGCGCCCCGGCGGCAAGGGGCTCAATGTCGCGCGCATCCTGCACCAGCTCGGCACACCCAGCATCAGCGTTTTTCCCGCGGGCGGAGAATCGGGTCTGTGGCTTCGCCGCGCGGTCGAGCAGCTCCACTGCACGTCGAAGTTCGTCGTGATCGACAACGAAACCCGTTCCACTGTCACAGTCACGTCGAGGAACGCGCATCCGACCGTCTACGCCGAACCGGGCCCCGTACTGCAGCGGCAGGAGTGGTTTGGTTTGGGGCGCCTCCTGGTCGAGCAACTCAAGGACTCGTCGATGCTCGTGATCGCGGGCTCACTTCCCCCGCGGGCGAACGTCAATCTAATCGGCGGCTGGATTGCCAGCGCGCGAGCTGCCGGGGTGTCTGTGCTGGTCGATACGTCGGGTGCTGGCACGATCATTGCGGCACGCGCGGGCGTTACCGTGCTCAAGCTGAACGTTCAGGAGCTCCTTGAAGCCACCGGCCTGGGGAACGCAGCGGCCGCGATCAGATCGCTGCACCGGCTGGGTGCGCAGGTTGTCGTTGTGTCCGTTGGAGAAAACGGAATCCTCGCCTCCGATGGTCACGCGATCGTCACCGTACCTGCCGTCGCTGGGGTGAGTGGTAACCCCACCGGCGCGGGTGACGCCGCAACCGCTGGCCTGGTCACCGCCCTGCTCGGTGGTCACTCCCTCGAGATTGCACTCGAGTGGGCTTCCGCGTGCGGCGCCGCGGCGGTACTCGAGCCGGTCGCCGGGGAAATCAGTGTTGCCAAGTTCCACGAATTCCTGTCCCAGTACGAGCGAGAGAGGCGCGCGCGCTGATGGAGAGCTATCCGTTCACAGACCTACTCCGCAGCGCTCGTGCGAGTTCTCAGGGGGTGGGTGCGTTCAATGTCGTGCTCCTCGAGCACGCCGAGGGAATTGTCGCCGGCGCCGAGGCGGTTGGCCTGCCCGTAGTCCTGCAAATCAGCGAGAACTGCATTCGGTACCACGGAGGTCCCGCGCCGATCGTGTCGGCTGCGCTGCAGATTGCACGGACATCCTCGACGACCGTGTTCGTGCACTTAGACCACATCGAATCGGTTGAGCTCATCGAGGAGGGCGTCGAGCTCGGAGTTTCCAGCGTCATGTTCGACGGGTCCCGGCTGGCGTACGACGAGAACGTTGCGCTTACTCGTCGAGTAGTCGAGTTTTGTCAGCGGAATGGAGTCAGCGTCGAGGCCGAGCTGGGCGAAATCGGAGGCAAAGACGGAGTGCACTCCGCCGGCGCGCGAACCGATCCGACCGAAGCACGGGCATTCGTGACCGAGAGTTGCGTTGATACCCTCGCGGTCGCCGTGGGAAGTTCGCACGCGATGACGACTCGGGAAGCCGCTGTCGACCTCGCGCTCATTCGCCGGTTGGCAGCGGTGGTTCCTGTTCCCCTCGTGTTACACGGATCCTCGGGACTTTCGGACTCTCAGTTGGTCGACGCCGTTGAGGCGGGCATCACGAAGATCAACATCTCGACCCACCTGAACGGCTTGTTTACCAAGGCGGTGCGACGCGCTCTGACCGAGGCGCCGACGCTCGTGGATCCTCGTCAGTTCATCAGACCAGGACGAGATGCCATTGCCGCCGAGACCGCTCGACTGTTAACTCTCCTGGCGGGCTGATTCTTCTTGCCGATTCTGTCTGGTCGGCTGCGCGGCGAGGCTAGTAGAGCAGAGCGGTAAGTCGGCGTCGAGCCGCACCGACGAGCGGGTCGTCAGCGCCCAGGATCTCGAAGTAGTCGAGCAGACGAGTACGCACCGCGGTCTTGCCCGCCGCATCCTGCGTCGGGAACAGTGTCAGCAACAGGTCGAACGCGGTCGCGGCATCGCCGAGGCTGAGATCGAGATCAGCCAGCGCAAGCTGGGTGTCAAGGGATCCCGATTTCGCGGCGGCTCGGATCTCGTCTGTTGAACCGTGCTCGAGTCGCTGCAGCAGAGCCACTTGCGCGAGGCCGGCAACGGCGAGCGCATCGCGTGGATTCTGCGCTATCGCGGTCTTGTACTCGGCGATCGCTGTCGCGTAATCGCCCGCCGAGATGGCGTCGAAGGCCTCCTGATGGTGCGGCGGAAGCGGTTCGTCTGCGGGGGCAGACGCGGCCCCGGGCACCGTGCCCGTGACGCCCTGCTCCTTGGCTAGTACGAGAACCTGATCGAGAACCTGACGTACCTCGGCCTCCGGATAATCGCCCACGTACAGCTGGACGGGTCGACCACCGATGATGGCAGCCACGGTTGGAACCTGCTGTACCTGGAACGCCTCGGCGAGCTGCGGATTCGCGGGAGCATCCACGACGACATGCGCGAGCGTTCCGGCGTATTGCGCGATCAGCGCACCGAGAACGGGCTCGATTCCCTGGCCGTAAAACTCGACAATGACCGGGACGGTCTTCGAGAGCTCGAGAGCGTCCGAAAACGTCGCGTCCGTGGCCTCGGCGCCAGCCACTCCGGATGCCGCGGCACGCGCCGGACGCGGATTCACCAGACCGGAAAGGTCGACCGCACCACGCAGTGTTGATGGGGAGATCGGGGGGACGTTTGTCGCCACTACAGTTCCTTCGCGGAGATCAGGCCCTGACCATAGCCGAGCAAGATAATCTTGCTCGATTTGCTCGCCGCGGGTACATAGAAGAGCAACTGGTCGCCATAGGTCGCGACGAGGCCCGTCGTCGAAGTCGCCTTGCCGGATAGTGCCTGGATCGCGCCGGGCGCGCTCACCGCGGCGCCGGCCTGAACGGGCTTCACGGTCTCTGTCTCGTTGAGGTCGACGGCCACGATGGCTCCGGAGTCCGTGGTTGCGAGCACGATTACCTGCCCACTGCCGTTCGAGTTTGTATAGGACAGACTCGCGGTTGCAGGCAGCGCGGCAATAGCGGCCTTCTTCGAAGCCACTCCGACCTGCGTCCGGAAGGTGTCTCCCTTGGACTCAAAGAGGTTGTAGGACTGCGCGGCGGTGTCTTTGTCCAGGATGTCGCCATAGGCCAGCGCGACGGCCGCAGGCTGCAGCTTGAATAGCCCCGTGTCGGGGTTGAGTCGCGCTGTACCAACCTTCGCAGGTGCGACCGCGAACTTGATGTTCGGCTCGAGGGTCATCGCGTAGTTGATCTTGTAGTTCGCTCGCGGATTGTCCTGGATGAGCATCAGAGCCGTGTAGGTCGTGGAAGCCTTGGTCGTCTTGGTGGCTTCAGCCTTAGTCAGCAGCACTGTGAAAACCGTGCGGGGCCAGGTGTTGCTCGCCTGGGGAAGGTTCACCTGAACCTCACCCGCCGGGATCGCGATCGAGGCTGGCAAGCTCGGGTTGGCCTGGCGAATCGTGTAATTCGCCAGGCGATCGGCGAGCGCCGGACCGGCCATGCGAGTCTTGACGAGCTGGTCATCGAACTTCACGTCAGAGATCTTCACGATGGCAGAGATGCTCTTCATGATCTGCTGAAGTTGAACGGTCGTCACGGCGGGCGTCTTGGATGCGGCGGAGAGAGCTGCACTCGGCGTGCTGGTCGGCGTTGCAACGGTAGGTGGCGGCGCGACGGAACAGCCCGAGAGCAGCAGCAGGGAGACCCCGACCGTGGGAACGAGAGCGGCGAAGCTGCGGATCGAACGACGACCCTTGGACGACGCAATTTCCTTGCGCTGCTGTCTCAGTCTCGGCTGCCGTGGGAGTTTTGGCATCCGCGGCGGCGAACGACGTGGACCACTGGTACGGCGCTGGTGATAGAACGCGATCAACAGCATGATGAGGGTGACGACCAGAGCCACTGCCCCAGTGAGGATGAGCGGGACGACCCAGGGTGTCGAATTGTCTAGTGGCCACGTCACGGAGATGTCACTGGGTGCGGGCATGGTGCCGTTCGAGACCGCAATGACCGACATGTCTTCCGGAATCTTGATCGAGAAGTTGTTGGCCTGACCGAACACAAACTGCTGCAGCCACAGGTCGGAACCAGCAGGGTTCGGAACGGTGCTGGTCTTGCCCGAGTGCAACTGCGACTGCAGTTGGCCGGTCTTCGTGTTAAGAGTGACCTCGTTGTACGTCGCGTCGCCTACCCAGGCGAGCACGTCGGACGTGCGACCGTAGGCCGCGAAGGTCGTGGTCGACCCCGACAGCTTCACTTTCTGCGTCTGCTTGTAGGAGTTGAGTGCCGCGCCATCGATGACAACGACCGGAGCGGCCGCGCGGGACACCGTGTGGAGGGTTACCTGGCTTGGGCTAGCGAGAAAGGTGCGCTCAGCGATGCCGGTGCCCAGAGTGCCGACAGCAATGATGAAACAAATGATTGCGAGTACAAATCGCACGATTACTCCTTTCGTGTCGCCCTGCACCGCAAATATCGGGACTGGCACCCTCCCGCCAGGCCCCATTTTCTGATGGAGAAACTACCTGACCGCTCGCGTTAGGCGCGAGGAGAAGGGATCCGCGCCGGGTGCTAAACCCGTCGCAGACGGCAACAACAAAGACATCCAAGGCTAGCGGATGCCCCCATTTGCCGCCTAACTGGGCGTCTGGGAATCCCCTGACAGAGTGCGGTTGAATTTCGTGCGTGAGCTCTCGCTAAACTCGAACCTGTTGCAGATTTCGCGAGAGGGGCCTGAATTGGCTGGCGATGAGATGGATTTTGGCACCGAACTGCGCGGTTATCGCAAGGAAGACGTAGACCGCGCAATTCAGGATCTTCGTCGCGAACTGCTGCAGGCCAACTCTGAGCGCACCGAGTCGGCGAAAGAGATCAAACGCCTCTCCGCTGTCGCGGAAGACCTGCAGGCCGAGCTCGACGAGACCGGCACGCCGACCTACGCGGGACTCGGAACAAAGCTCGAGAGCACGCTGCGCGTTGCAGAAGAGCAGTCAATGCGCCTTATCAGCCAGGCGGACATTGATGCCGAAAAGCTGCGCTCCCAGGTGCAAGCCGATGTGCAGAAGCTCACCCAGGAGTCGACCGAAACCGCCACCAAGCTGGTCGCCGACGCTACCGCTCAGGCCGAGCGAACACTTTCGACAGCCAACAAAGACGCCGACGAACTCATCGCACACGCGAAGGAGGATGCGGAGTCGATTGTGGGCGACGCGACTCGTGAGGCTGCCGCCCTCCGCGGTGCCGTCGCCACGGAGGCTGCAGAGGCACGTGCGACTACGGCCCGCGAGGCTGCCGCACAGCGTGCAGCGGGTGAGCGCGAAATTGCGGAACTCAAGGCTGTCGCCGTTCGCGAGACAGAGGACGCCCGTGAAGCAGCTGCCGCGCTGGCACGCGACACCGAGAAAGCTCGCGCCGACTTCGAGGCAGCGAATACCAAGCAGCGTGCCGATCTCGCCCGCGACATCGAGCAGGGTCGCACTGACCTCGAACGAGAGCTCACGACCGGTCGTGCCGAGCTCGCCCAAGAAACCGCAAAGGCGCACGCCGAACTGGAGAACGAGACCGCTGCGCAGCGCGCCGCACTCGACAACGACACCGCGACCGCTCGCACCGCTCTCGAGAACGACACTGCAGCACAGCGCGCCGCACTCGAGAACGA
>JADGOT010000032.1 GCA_017882805.1 Glaciihabitans sp.
AGCGTGCTGACGTAGTCAGCGGCGGGCGTCGCCTACGATCGGCGCGCGCGGATTGCCCGACGACGAAGGTCGCTGGGTGCAGTTCCGCGGATGTCCACGGTTAGAGCGTAGCGCGCGCAGCTTTTCTGCGCCAATCGGCGGATTATTGCGCACCCGGGCGGCGGCTCTCGCTGTTGCCGCGGTTGGCGGGACTCAGGTTCAGCACCTGGTCCGTATACGCCTCGGGCCTCGTCGACGCGGGATGCCGGATGGGGTTCAGATAGACAAGTTCATCCGAAGTAAGCCCGAAACGATGAGCGATAGCTTGCCACGTGTCGTCCCTGGCGGTGAGGTAGCTGAAGGGCTTCCCGTGCTTGCTCGTGACCGGGCCCTTCGCGCCGGAGAGCGGCCCACCGTCGTGAACGGTCAGTTCGGGGTAAATCGACTTCATCGTCCAATCGATGGAGGTCATCGCGACGATCGGCTGCTGGCAACCTCGAACGATGGACGGTTGTCCGTCGGAGCCGACGGTTGGATATTGAACGAAGGCGAACGTCGTGAAAAAGGTTGGGTCACTCCACTCGTTGCCATCTTCTAGAAGCACGAAACTCATGGTCGGCTCGACCACATTGTTCTGTTTTGTCGTGAGTCCGATCTGCCAAAGATTGTTCTCGCCGCACAGGGACATAGTCACTGGTTCATCCGAGAGGACAAAGAGATTCTCGCCCGTGAAGTCAGTTGCGAAATGGCTCAGTACAAGAGTGAATTTTCCGGACTTCGCCACTACACGCAGCGTCCCCGTGGTCTTGCCGTTCCACGAGGTCATGCTTCCCGTGCCCACAACACCGTCGGGAACGGGACGCGCTCTCGCCACGACAGCGTGTGTCGAAGAGCCCGGTTCGGAGACGGACGCCGTGCATCCGACCAACCCAAACATTGCAATTACCGCTAAAGCCAGAAGTGGAAGCCGCCGCACCTAGACAGACTAGTCCCTGAGCATTGCTCCGTGGCGCTGGGCAGCGAGCGTGACGGCGGCGAGTTTGGCGTCGCTGGCCTCGGCAGCCGTGAGCGTGCGGTCGGGGGCACGGAATCGCAATGCAAACGTGAGCGACTTCGACTCATCCGGAACACCCTGGCCGCGGTAGTCGTCGACAAGAACCGCGTGCTCGAGCAGCTCGCCAGCCCCCTCGATGACGGTTGCCAGAATGTCACCGGCCGGCACATCCGCACGTACGACCAGCGACAGATCCTGGGTCGCCGCCGGCATTGTCACGATTGGCTGCGGGGACACCTCGGGTCGAGCCAGCTCGATGAGCGCGTCGAGATCGAGCTCGGCAATTGCAACCACCCGAGGCAGGTCGAGCTCTTCGGCCAGCGACGGCAGCAATTCTCCGGCGAAGCCGACTGAACGATCACCCACCCAAAGTTCGGCCGTGCGGCCAGGATGCAGCGCATGGTGCGATCCCTTGGCAACGCGGATATCGACGGCCAGCGCGTGCCCGATCTGCTCCACGGATGCGAGCGCATCCGCGAGTCCGGATGGTGCCGCCGCGAGCCCGGGCTGTTTTTCGATCGAGTCGCCCGCGTACATCGTGGCGACGTGCCACGGCTGGGGCGGGATACTCGCGTCGAGCTCCCCCAGTTTTTGCACGCCCGGATGCGCGGGCCCGATCGGAAGCGGGCCGCTTCCGTACTTCGCGCCGGCGGCTGGCTCGAACACGACACCGACCTCGAAGAGTGCGAGGTTCGTGAGCCCACGCGACAGGTTTCGGCGCGCAATCTCGATCATCCCGGGGATGAGCGTCGTTCGGAGGTAGGGGGTCTCGGCGTCAAGCGGATTTGCGAGCTTGACCGCAGGCGTCTCTCCGCCCGCAGCGCCGCCGAATACATCGATCTGCGCTCGCGATTCGAACGGGTAGGAAATGATTTCGGTCGCCCCGCCCGCGGCTAGCGCGTTCGAGAGCGAACGGCGCAAGCGCTGCGTGCGCGTGAGACCGCGTCCGGGTGGCGCAACGGGAAGTTCCGACGGAATTCGGTCGTAGCCGATGATTCGAGCGACCTCTTCTGCGAGGGTGGCTTGATCAATGAGGTCCGGACGCCAGCTCGGCGGCGTGACGATCAGGATGCCCGCGCCAGCCTCAACGCTCGCTCCGATCTTTTCGAGCGAGTTCACAATCTCAGCGTCCGTGTACTCGACTCCGATGAGCTTCGAGATGAAGCCGTCGCGCAGGTCGATGGGTGGCAACGGGATGGACAGATCGAGGCGGGTCCCGAGTGGCTCGACCGTGCCACCGGCAAGCCCGACGAGCAACTGTGCGACTCGAGAGACCGCTGCGAAGCCGATCTTCGGATCTACGCCGCGCTCGAACCGCTTGGACGCCTCGCTGGGCAACTTGTGGCGACGTGCAGTGCGAGCGATAGAGACGGGATCGAAGTTGGCCGCCTCGACAAGCACTCGCGTCGTCGTCGACGTGATCTCGGTGGATGCGCCACCCATGACGCCCGCGAGACCGATCGGCCCCGAGTCGTCGGTGATGAGCAGGTCTTCCGGGCTCAGAACGCGAGTCTGGTCATCTAGCGTGACGATCGTTTCGCCCGCTTTGGCGCGTCGAACAGTCAAGCCACCGACGACCTTATCGAGGTCATAGCCGTGGGTCGGCTGCCCCAACTCCCACATGACGTAGTTGGTGATATCGACGATAAGCGAGATCGAACGGATACCCGCAAGCGTGAGCCGGCCCACCATCCAGGACGGTGTCGGACGGGTTTCATCGACGCCCGAAACGACCAGCGTCGAAAACGCGTTGACGCCCGTGCGTCCTCGGATTCCCGCCTTGTCGTCGATCGTGACGGGGAATTCCGTGGTGATCTCGAAAGGCTCAACCCGAGAAATCGGGTCGGAGAACTTTGCTCCGGTCGAGTTCGAGTACTCGCGGGCAACGCCACGAATCGAGAATGCGTATCCGCGGTCAGGAGTGACGTTGATTTCCACCGCGAAGTCGTCGAGACCGAGTAGCGCGGCCGCGTCCTCTCCCGGCTTCGGGTCGAGTCCGAGCGTGGCCAGGCGGAGGATGCCATCGTGCTCCTCGCCAAGGCCCAGCTCGCGAGCCGACGCGATCATGCCGTCGGACACGTGACCGTAGGTCTTGCGTGCCGAGATGGGGAACGGTCCCGGCAGAATTGCCCCCGGCAGCGAGACGACGACCTTGTCGCCGACCGCAAAGTTATGCGCGCCGCAGACGATGCCTCGAGGCTCGGCCTCCCCTACATCCACCTGGCACCAGTTGATGGTCTTGCCGTTCGACTGCGGCTCGGGAGTGGTTTCGAGCACCTGCCCAACGACGACGGGTCCACTCACCCCGAAGGTGTGGACATCCTCTTCCTCGAAGCCAACGGCAACGAGCGCGGCAAGGATGTCGTCGGCAGTCGCTGCGGCGGGCACGTCGACGAACTCGCGCAGCCAGCTGATCGGAATCCGCATCAGACGACCAACCCAAACTGCTGCGAGAAGCGGATGTCGCCCTCGACCATGTCGCGCATGTCGTTCATGTCGTTGCGGAACTGCAGGGTGCGCTCGATACCCATTCCAAAGGCAAAGCCCTGGTACTCGTTCGGGTCAATTCCGGCAGCGAGAAGCACATTGGAATTGACCATCCCGCACCCGCCCCATTCGACCCAGCGCGCGCCGCCCTTGGCGTTCGGCTGCCAGACGTCCATCTCGGCACTCGGCTCGGTGAACGGGAAGTAGTTGGGACGAAGTCGAATCTTTGCGTCGGTACCGAACATCGCACGCGCCAAGTGTTCAAGCGTCCCGCGCAGATTGGCCATTGTCAGACCGCGATCGATCGCGAGGCCCTCGATTTGGTGGAATACCGGAGTGTGCGTCGCATCGAGTTCATCGGTGCGGTACACCCGGCCGGGCGCAACGACATAGACCGGCAGGGGCCGATCGAGCAGCGAACGAATCTGCACCGGGCTGGTGTGCGTGCGCAGAAGCAGGTGCGAGTCGACCGGATCAACGAAAAATGTGTCTTGCATCGCGCGCGCGGGATGATCCTCGTCGAAATTCATGGCGTCGAAGTTGAACCACTCGTTCTCGAGCTCCGGCCCCTCCGCAATCTCCCATCCCATGCCGATGAAGATGTCGCCCATCTGCTCCATGAGCAGGGTGAGTGGATGCCGGGCTCCTGGGCGCCAGCGCGTGGCGACGGCCGTGACATCGACAGCCTCGCTCGCAAGTCGCGCCGTTTCTTCTGCCTCGACCAACTCGGCCTCACGCGCAGCAATGGCCGTGTTGACCTGGCCGCGCGCCTGACCGACGATCTTGCCAAGGGCGGCCTTCTGGTCGTTCGGTGCGGCCTTCAGTGAGGCGTTCATGCGCGCAAGCGCCGAAGACTCCCCCGTAAACTCGGCGCGCGCCACCCTCAGTTCGGCCGAGTTGGATGCCGCGGCAACGGCGCGGAGCGCCGCGGCGACAACCTCAGCGGCTGCCGATTCTGTGATGAGAGTGGGTTCCGACACGAGAGTTGAGTTTAGTGCCGGGCACTAGTCCCGCTGTGCGAATGCGCTCTCGTACAGGCAGACGGATGCCGCCGTGGCGAGATTCATCGATTCTGCGGCCCCATAGATAGGTACAGCGATCGCCTTGTCGGCCAGAGCGTAGTTGGCGTCGCTCAGGCCACGCGCTTCATTGCCAAACAGCCACGCAGTGGGCTGAGCGAGAATTCCGTCCCGGCGAGCGGTGAGGAGGTCCGAGCCCTTAATGTCGGCGGCAACCACCTGCATCCCGGCGGCGTGCGCTCGCTCGAGTACGACATCCAATTCGACACCGATTGCGACCGGCAGATGAAACAGGGACCCCGTGGTAGCGCGCACAACCTTTGGGTTGTAGAGGTCGACGCTGCGACCAGTCAGGATCACGCCATCGGCGCCCGCGGCATCCGCAGCCCGGATGATGGTGCCCGCGTTGCCCGGATCACGCACTTCCTCGAGGATCGCGATGAGCTTCGGGCTACCCGAAAAGAGGTCTTTCACGGAAGTGGGAAACTGCTTGCACGCGGCGACGATACCCTGCGGCGTTACGGTGTCGGCCATGCTGTCGAGCACTTCTTCGGTAACGAACTCGACGTCAATCCCGGCGGCCGACGCCGCCTGCGCAAGCTCGGGATAGCGGTCGAGAGCGGTGGGCGTCCCGTAGAGCTCGACGACCAACTCGGGGCGAAATCGCAGCGCTTCGGACACGGCCTGCGGGCCTTCGAGCAGGAATAGGCCGGTCTGCGAACGGGCATCCCGTTTCGCAAGCTTGGCGACCCCACGAACCCGCGGGGATCGCGGATTGTCGATCATGCCTTCAGTTTATTTGTGCCCGGTTGCGCGAGAGGTAGCCGCGCCGCACGTGAGTGTGCCCGAGGGCCGCCGCGAAGCTGCACCCCGATCAGAACGAGCAAAACTCCCAGGCAGGCGCCAGACACGATCGCAATATCGGCCACGTTGCCGATGAACAGTCCGAAGTATTCGATGAAGTCCACGACGTGTCCTCGACCGAACCCGGGGGCGCGGAAGAGGCGATCACCGAAGTGTGTGGTCGCTCCGCCAAACACGAGGCCGACGGCTATGGCCCATCCCGTGGAACCAATTCGCCACGCAATCAGGATTGCCGCCACCGCGGCAATACCCGAGACGATTGTGAAGACCCAGGTAACCGACGTCCCAGACGAGAATGCGGCGCCCGGGTTATAGGTGAGGTGAAGCGAAATGGCATCGCCGATTACCTTGACCGTCGACTCGCGGCTAAGGGTGCGTACTGCCCACCACTTCGAGAGCTGGTCAGCGACCACCACGAGCACACCGACAGCAAGGGTGACAAGAAACAGACGGCGCGACCGCGGAGATCGACCGGAGTCGGTCGACTCCGCGGAAGCATTTGTCATTGTGAAAAGCGCAAAACTACGCGGCGTTGACCTTCGGAGCTGACGTGTCGGCCGGCAGAGCTGCCTTCGCCGTCGCAACGATCGCGGCAAACGTGGCGGGCTCGTTGACCGCGAGGTCCGCGAGGATGCGACGGTCAACCTCGATGCCCGCCAGGTTCAGACCCTGGATGAGGCGGTTGTAGGTGAGGCCGTTCGCGCGCGAAGCCGCGTTGATCCGCTGGATCCAGAGGCGACGGAAGTCGCCCTTCTTCTGGCGGCGGTCACGGTATGCGTAGACGAGGGAGTGGGTGACCTGCTCCTTCGCCTTGCGGTAGAGGCGCGAACGCTGTCCGCGGTAGCCCTCGGCGCGCTCAAGTATGGTGCGACGCTTCTTGGCGGCGTTGACCGCTCTCTTTACTCTTGCCATGATCTAAGTTCCGTCTCTACTAACTATTTGCCCAGCAGGCGCTTGATGTTCTTGGCGTCCTGCGGTGCGAGGACCTTCTCCTGGTTCATGCGGCGAGTCTGCTCACTCGACTTGTTCTCCAGGTGGTGGCGCATTCCGGCACCCTGCTTCATAACCTTGCCGGAGCCGGTGATCTTGAAGCGCTTCGCGGCACCCTTGTGGGTCTTCTGCTTAGGCATTCGTTTCGTCCTTCGTTGGAGCAGCTGCGGGCTTCGCGGCTGCCGTGGTCTTGGGTGGTGCTTTCGGTGTTGCTGTCTTTGCTGCGGCTGCCGGCTTTGCTGCAGCCGGAGCCTTCGAAGCTGGAGTCTTTGCCGCGGCGGCTACGGGAGCTGCTGCAGGCGCTTCTGGTTCAGGTACTGGTTCTGATACCGGCTTTGTTGCCGGCTTCTCGACGACCGCCTTTGCAGTCGGTGTCGTAGATGCTGCTGGTGCTTCTGACGAAGCGCCCGACGTTCTGGGCGGCCGGCTGGCTGCCTGTCGCGCCTGGGCCTCGGCCTTCGCTTCCGCCTTGTTCTTGAGCGGACCGATGACCATGACCATGTTGCGTCCGTCGATGGTGGGTGACGACTCGACGGAGCCGAACTCCGCCACATCTTCGGCAAACTTTTGCAGGAGACGATGACCCTGTTCTGGTCGGGACTGCTCACGACCGCGGAACAGGATCATTGCTTTGACCTTGTCGCCAGCCTGCAGGAAGCCCTCAGCGCGTTTGCGCTTCGTCTCGTAGTCGTGCTTGTCAATCTTCAGGCGGAAACGAACCTCTTTGAGGATGGTGTTCGCCTGGTTACGCCTGGCCTCTTTCGCCTTCTGCGCCGTTTCGTACTTGAACTTGCCAAAGTCCATGATCTTGGCGACGGGCGGCTTGGAGTTGGGAGCAACCTCAACCAAATCCAGGTCGGCCTCGCTGGCCAAACGAAGAGCGTCTTCGATTCGGACTACTCCGACCTGTTCGCCATTGGGGCCAACAAGACGGACCTCCGGAACGCGGATTCGGTCATTGGTACGCGGATCGCTGATGCGTGTCTCCTTCTAAAACTGGGCGGCCATGCGCACGAGACGGATGCCTCGCGGCAACGCAAGAAGGAATTTCCACGGATTTCGGCGCTTCTAACAAGCACTTCCAACCGCGACGCCCTAGCTATTCCCCTCGCGAGGAACGGAGCGTTACAACCCGGTAACCTTATTGATGCGGTGAACGGGTGGGAGAATCTCCACTTTCGTACCGAACGCATAGCGCTCGGAGCCTCGACAAGGATAGCAGAGTGAGTTACGCATGAGCGAGCCCGATCCCTTTGACTCCGCGGATGAGGCCCGCGACATTGCGGATGTACCCGCCATCGAGGTCATCAACACGGTTGCGGTGCACCTCCTGAGTGCCGCTGCGGTCAAGCTCGGGCTAGCGGATGACCCCGAAAACCAGCTCGACCTGGACGAGGCGCGCAAGCTCATCATCGCCCTCGCCGGACTCGTGACCGCCGCAGCCCCCGAGATCGGAGACCAGCATGCGCGCCCACTTCGGGACGGCCTCCGCTCGCTGCAGCTCGCCTTCCGCGAGGCATCCACCTTCCCGGATGCCCCCGGCCAGGGTCCGGGCGAAAAGTACACCGGCTCCGTCATCTAGCGGAGCTAACGAATTACGGAGTAGACGAGCACCAGGGTGACGCTGTGCATCATCCGAACCTTGTCCTCCTGATCGTCGGGGCATTCATGTTGTTGTGACGATAAGTCGCGCTCGGGATTGGACCTGCGCACTCTCGTTGTGCAGGAGTTTCGACCACTTCGTCCCAAAACTCCTGGTGAAATGGCCCCTCGCGCGCGAAACTCCTGCACAACGGCTGCACGTCGTCGCATCCGCATCGAGAGTGACGGCGCGCTAGAACCAGCGCTCGAGGACCTGAGCCACGGCGTCCTTATCGTGGTGATCGCCCACCTCGGTGGCGGCGAGTTTGACCTCGGGCTCCGCGTTATCCATGGCGACGGAGCGACCCGCCCAGCGGAACATCTCCAGGTCATTGGGCATATCGCCAAACGCGATCGCGTCCGCCGGGTCGATCCCCCACCCGCGAGCGAGTTCGTCGATGATGCCGCCCTTCGAGACGCCCGCCCGCGAGATCTCGATGAGGCCGTCAATACCCGATCGCGTCACCTCGAGGTCCCCAGAGAAGCCCGTTGAGAACGCATCCCAGATGTCCTCGAACTGGTCACCGGTGACGCGAACGAGTCCCTTCACGATGCCGAGATCGGTGATCTCCTCGAGCGTTCCTCGCGGCATTGCGTAGCCCTCGCGAAAGCCGATCTCGCCGCGGATACCCGCATCCGGCATCCCCTCCACCGCAACAATGAATTCGAGACCGCGAGCGCGAACCGACTCGACCGCACGCCGGAACACCGTGCCGTCAAGCAGGTGAGCCTCGAGAACCTCGCCCGATGCCAGGTCAAGCACAATCGCGCCGTTGTAGCAGAGAGCGATCGAAT
>JADGOT010000248.1 GCA_017882805.1 Glaciihabitans sp.
CCGACCCCTCCGACGTCGCCGGCTTCGACGCCTACGTACAGCGGTTCAGCGCCGGCCTGCCGATAGAACGCGCGGCGGTCGCGAACAGCTGACCTCCGCGAAACCCTGGGCGTGCAGGCGCATGACGGCTGACACACCCAGCAGGCACGCCAACCTAGCGGGCGAAAGCCGGGCGGGAGAGGGCTGGGAGACCGACTACACCCTCGTTTGGGAAGAGCCACACTACGCCGCACAACAGCCCGACCCCGAAGACATCGGGATCAAAACCGCCGAGTCTCGATGAAACGCAGAGCGGTTCAGTTCAACTCGATCGAGGCACGGCACACGCTCCGGATCCTTCAACGCGTCACCGGCCGCCATCTTCTTAACACTCTGTGGCGCCTGCAAAGTCGTCACCATTGCTGCACGACGTATTCAGACGCTCGCCGAGCAGCACGCCTTGGTGCTCGTTCCGCATCCCAAGGCCCCCATGAGGGCGATGCGTACCATTGCCCGTGCGGCTCCTTTGTGAGTGACTTATGCACCGAAGTCTGCGAATCGAGGCGACGATCGCACTGTCGCGAATCTTGGGGGAACGGTTCGCTATGACTATGGTCGCTGACTCGAGATTCGAACGATGTGCTCTCCTTGACTGAGCTCACGCTCCTCTCCGGGTACTGTTATCCGCGCGGTGGCCCCCGCAGGCACCCTCACCTCGAATCGCCAACCACCGGACCCTCGTTCCCAAGCAACCGTTGCCTCGCCGAGGGGCGTACGGTGACGGATGCTGGCTCGGGAGATCCGAGGGTCGTCGACGGGAGCGATCTCGAATCGTGACCAGCCCGGCTCGAGGACTCGCATCGCGCCAATGCGCTGCTGAATCCAGGCGGAGACGGAACCAAGGAAGTAGTGGTTCCGTGATCGGGCGTCCTCGTCCCAGGATTCGAGCAGGGTGGACTCGCCATTCTCGAACCATGAGCCCCAGCCCGGTCGGGTTCGACGGGTGAGCACCGTGATCGCGAGGTCGTCGCGGCCGGCGTCGCTGAGCACGGGCAGAAGGTGACGGATGCCCACGGCGCCGCAGTCGAGGTGTCCGTCTGTGCGCTCCTCGATGTCGCGAACGAGACCGCCGCGGACCGACGCGACATGCTCGCTCGGTACGACCCCGAACGCGAGCGGGAGGATGTTGAGCACCTGTCGGTAGCCCACGTCTGGCACCGCATACACGCCTGTCGCTTCGTCAAAGTACGCCTCGTGGTACCTGGCTGCGGTGCGCTCCGCGGCATGCGCATACTTTGCTGCATCGGGGTGGCCGAGTTCGCGCAGTACGGCCGCCGTGTGCTGGAAGATGGTGACGGCCATGATAGTGCCGACGGGCGCCATTCCTTCCGGGGCGAGCCTGTGGCCCGGCGGCAGCCAATCACCCCAGCTGCGCCCTTCCCATAGGCCGCCGCCGAGGGACGTGGCGATGTTGTCGGCGAACTTGCGGATCATCGGCTCGGCTCGCTCTAGGATCCCGCGATCGCCGTACTCACGGTGCAGATACCACGGGATCAGAACCGCCGACGAGGACCATGCTGGGTCTGATGCAAGCCCCCACCCTGGCGTCGGGATGATCCATGGCACCGATCCGTCTTCGGCTTGGGCGTCGATGTGGTCATCCACCCACTTCCCGAAAGCGTTGCGCAGGTCGAAATGATGCAGCAGTCCCTCTGTGGCGAGGTGGGCGTCGGCTGTCCAGCCGTTCTTCTCGTAGATCGGGGTGTCGGTGGGGATGCCGTGCAGGTTGTTCCGGAAGGTGCGGGCCGTTGCGGCATCGATCCATTCGATGATGGGTTCGTTCGTCCGGAGTTCACCCACGGTCTCGATGTCAGCGTAGAGCGGGACCGCGCGAACGTCCTCCACCACGACGTCCCCATTGGTCTCGACTTGCATCCACCGGAACCCGCGGTAGCCGAACTGCGGTTCCCAGATGAAGTCGCTGACAACTGCTTCGAGGCGGATGGTGTCCAGCTGCGCCTCGCCTGCAATGAGACGGTTGGCGCAGATCACCGTGCCATCGGCATCACGCTGCTCACCGGATCTCACGCGTACCTCGGCGCCGGGAGCGCCGGTGATTCGGCATCGAATGCGTCCCACCATGACCTCGCCGAAGTCGAATACGACCCTGTCGCCACCAAGCCGCTCCACGAGGCACGGTGGGACGGAAGGCAACGGACGGACGGGGGGCACAGTAGCGACACGCAGCGTTCCTGCTGGCGGTTCGACGACGACGACGGGCTCCCATGTCGGTGAGTCGCCACGCAACACCCAGTCTTCCCCACGGAACAGGCGTTCAGCCTCTACCGGTCCGGGTGCGGCCGCCCAGGATCCGTCGGTGACAATGACCGAGACGTTGCCGGCCTGGTCCGTGACTTCCAGTCGAGCCAATGCAACCGGTTCCCGGTGCCATGGTGCGAGACTCCACCCCCACACATCACCGCCCCGTGCGGCGTAGCGCTCACGACCTGCCGCAATGAGAATCTCGTTTTCTCCCGAGTGCAGGAGGTGCGCAACATCCCACGTCCGGTACAAGACGGTCCGGTCGTAGTCGGTCACAGCGGGTTCCAGCGCCTCGTCTCCGACACGGACACCGTTGAGGCGGATGACACCGGTGCCGAGAACGGTGGCGGAGAGGTTCGCGGATGCGGGCACACTGCCCAGTGAGAAGGTCCGGCGGAAGAGAGGGTTCGGTGCGGGAAGCGTATCAACCCCGATCAGGCGCACCCGCGGAACCGGTTGGCTATCGCTGAGAGCATCGCCGATGACCGGAAGCGGCGAGACGCCGTCATCTGGTTGCGGGTCGGCCGCCTCGGCCGACGACCATCCGATCGTTCCTCTCTCCGATCGGAGGACGAGCAAGTAGTCACCGGCGGGCGCAGGAGGGCTGACGTCGAGCAGAGCACCGAAGTAGTCCCAGACCGGCTGAGGTCCTTCGGCTCGACGTTCCGCCACGGTCTCGCCCGCTGCCGTCTCGAGCGCGATTGTGTACTTCACATCCTCGGTGTACCGGTTCTCTCGTGGGCCCACTAGATCGATATTCACGGCGACCACCGGTCCCTGGGCGGTGAAGTGCTGTCCGAGCGTATGCCCTGGCTCCACCCAGTCGATCTGAGATCGCTTGATCTGTCGCACCGTCCGCTGCGCAGGTGATACCGGCCGTGCGATCCAGCTCGCCCCCTCCATTTGCTGATCCATTCGTTCCTCCTCGTTTGCGTATCCATGATTGCGGCGGCGCCGCACTGAGTGCCGAAAGGGGCGGCCGACGCGAGACGACGTCGCCATTGCCGAGATCCAGCGCCACTCGCGACCTGCTGCGTCTGGCTGGAGCTCAACGAGACGGTCCGCAGGTATCGCGCCCTCGGTCGGGACAAGGGTGGCTACGACCCGTACTCGGACATCTGGGCCGCTCAGGAGCACGAGCACTGGCGCGCGAACCTCCCCCGGAGGCTGGCAGATCTCACGATCCAGGCCAACTGATTCCAGGGGAGGTCGCTCCGCTTTCGCGTCAGCCCTTGACCGCTCCTGATGTCATGCCGGACACCATCTGCC
>JADGOT010000249.1 GCA_017882805.1 Glaciihabitans sp.
TGCTGGCGCTTCTGAAGATCGCCGGTTGATTCGGCCGTGACGCGCTTGATCAGCTCGTCGGCGCGCTCGATGAACGCCGTGCTGTTCTTGTGCAGCGCGTCTGACGACAGCGCGGCGAATGCTTCGCGCATCTTCTCCTGGGTGACGGCCGCGGACTGCAGTTGCTCGGCGGCGTGGGCACGCTGAAGCTCGACTTCGCGCCGGGCGCTCGAGCGGGTTTCGTCGAGGGTGGCGGCCAGCGTGGCGATGGTGGCCGCCGAGCGTGAGCGCGCGAGCAGGAAACCGATGAGGGCGCCGAGAGCGGTGCCGAGCACGAGCACGATGACTGAGGTTCCATTCATGTCTCCGATCGTGGCAGCAGCCTCCGACAAAACTCGGATGTGCCACGCCGGAGCACCGGTTACGGTCGGCAGATGCCCCTTTCGATGACTCAGGGACCCCTCCTTCTGCGCGCGTGGGAGGAGGGGGATGCCGAGCAGCTGGCGCAGGTGATCGGCGAGAACATCGACCATCTGCGGCCGTTCCTGCCGTGGATCGCGCAGGAACCTGTGAGTGCAGACGCTCGACGCACGTTGATCGCCAAGTGGGCAAGCGACGCCGCGAGCGGGGGCGACGACGTGTGCGGTGTCTTTCTCGACGGGATGATCGTCGGTGGGTCGGGGCTGCACCACCGCCTCGGTCCTGGTGGCCTGGAGATCGGCTACTGGGTGCACAAGAAGTATGTGCGCCGCGGCATCGCCACGACCGCTGCGCGGCTGCTGACCGATTCGGCCTTTACGCGGCCCGACATCGACCGGGTCGAAATCCATCACGACGTGGCGAACGTCGCCAGCTCGGGCGTGCCGAAGGCACTCGGTTACATCCTCATCGGCACCGAACCACGGCCCGTTCAGGCGCCCGCTGAGACCGGCGTCCATTGCATCTGGCGCGTTACCCGTGCGGAGTGGACCGCGAGCGGCCCGTAGACTCGCCCGTCGTGAGCTTGTCGATCGGCATCGTCGGATTGCCCAACGTTGGCAAGTCGACCCTATTCAACGCACTGACGAAGAACAACGTGCTCGCCGCGAACTATCCGTTCGCCACGATCGAGCCGAACGTCGGCGTTGTCGGGGTGCCGGATGCACGGCTGCAGCGGCTGGCCACGTTGTACAACTCGGTGAAGATCGTGCCGGCGTCGGTGAGTTTCGTTGACATCGCCGGCCTGGTGAAGGGTGCATCCGAGGGGCAAGGCCTCGGCAACAAGTTCCTCGCGAACATTCGTGAGTCAGATGCGATCTGCCAAGTGACGCGCGTGTTCACTGACCCCGATGTCGCACACGTTGATGGTCGGGTTAGCCCCAAGGACGACATCGAGACCATCAATACCGAGCTCATCTTGGCTGACTTGCAGACGATCGATCGGGTGCTTCCACGGCTCGAGAAAGAGAGCCGCCTGGGTGGCCCGACGGCAAAGGCGCGAACGGAGATTCTCGACGCCGTCCGCCACGCTGGTGAAATCTTGAACGCAGGTCAGACGGTCTTTGCGGCGCGTCTTGATCCCGAACCGTTGCGTGAGCTTCAACTGCTGACCTCGAAGCCGTTTCTCTATGTCTTCAACGTCGACGACGACGAGATGGTCAACGAGTCGTTGAAGGACGAGTTGCGTTCGCTCGTCGCGCCGGCTGAGGCCATCTTCGTCGATGCGAAAATCGAATCAGAACTCATTGAACTACCGGACGACGAGGCGCTGGAGTTACTCCAATCGATCGGGCAGTCGGAGTCAGGGCTCGCAGTCCTTGCGCGGGTGGGATTTTCGACGCTCGGGCTCCAGACGTACCTCACTGCGGGCCCGAAAGAATCGCGTGCATGGACCATCCGCAAGGGCGCTACCGCACCGGAAGCTGCCGGTGTGATTCACACCGACTTTCAGCGCGGGTTCATCAAAGCGGAGGTAGTCGCGTACGACGATCTGATGGCAGCCGGCTCGATGGCCGAAGCGAAGTCGCGCGGCAAGGTGCGCATTGAAGGCAAGGAATACGTGATGGCCGACGGCGACGTCGTCGAGTTCCGCTTCAACGTGTGAATCCGCCAGGAATCCCAGCAAATACGGGGCCTCCAGCGTTCGACGACGTTAGAGAGTCAATAGCTCCTGGGTGCCGCGGCCCTCGCGGCGTGCCCGGTTCTGCAGATCGCCCGTGAACCCATCCGGACGTAGCCGAGATCCGGACGTACGGATCTCGGCAGGTCGAGGGCAGATGTCGACGCTTAGTGCGCACCGGATGGGTGAGGCCAGTGCCAATGCTTCGTCTCCGGACGGCGTGCGACGCTCGGTGTCGAGGAAGCGTGCTTCGCGAGGATCACGTGGTGGGCCGTGGAGATCAGCCAGAGCACGCCCAGGGCACCCGTCATGACCGAGAAGCCCGCGCCGCTTGTCCCGACGAGCATCGCCAGACCGCCGGCAAACGCAACCAGTCCGATTGTCGACGTGATGGTGAGGTACGCCTTGTTGCCATGCAGCAGCGTGTTGAAGCCGGGGACCACGGCGCTGGCCGAGGCGACGAATCCGAGCGCGAGGACGACGATGCCGGACGCTCGTGTGCTGCTCGTACCGGGCACCGCGGAGTCGACCGCCCACAGCAGGTAGACCAGCCCCGAAA
>JADGOT010000250.1 GCA_017882805.1 Glaciihabitans sp.
GGTTTCGCATTCTCCGGCGTACAGGCCGACTCGCCACCACCAAGCCTGACCTATGTCGCAAGATCGTTACGGGCTCACCCGGTGGCGACGAGCTCCTGGAGCAGCGGCGACGTTCTGCTGCGGATTCTCTGCTTCTTCCTGATCTTCGCGCCCGCGGGCGCATCACTTTCGGTCGACCGCCTGCGGGTCGCGCGGGACCGGTTCTGGGAGTTTCCGGCGCGTGCGCCGTGGGCGCTACGGCTCGTGCAGATCCAGATCACTGTCGTGTACCTCAGCACGTTCTGGTACAAGATCCACGGCAGTGACTGGCGGCACGGAACCGCCGTTTCCTATGCCGCGCGGCTCGAGGACTTCCAGCGTTTCGCGATGCCCGGCGTGCTCAGCCACTCGTTGCTCTTCAGCACCGTCATGACCTACTGGACGCTCGCGATCGAGCTCATGCTCGGCATCCTCGTGTGGAACCGGGCCGCCCGGCCGTTCGTCCTCTGGCTCGGCGTCGCGATGCACTTCTTCATCAGTCTCACCCTCCGCCTCGGGTTCTTCAGCGAGACGATGGTCGCGTCGTACCTCGCGTTCCTCGCCCCCGCCGCGGCGACGGCCGTGATCTTCGCCGTCCGCGATCGGCTCGCCGCGATCGTCGCGCGCGTGCGCGAGCCGCGGTGGACGGTCGCCCCGCGATCGTCAGTGCGCGGCGCGCAGCCGCAGCGCGAGGAGCTGGGGCGGGTTGGCCTGCCGACAGGCACGTAGAGGCTGTCGCCCACGGCCGCGAGCCAACCGTTGATGCCACCGCCGGTCTCGTACCGCCACATGACCTTGCGGGTGTCTGGGCCGCGGATGGGCCGCGGGAGGTCGAGAAAGGACGACAGCCAAGGACAAACAGTGAACGGAGAAACTGCAGGTCAGCAGCCGGATGGCTCATAGATCCGGCCCCAGTCCAGGCCGTTCCGCATTCTCCGGCGTATAGGTCGACTCGCCACCACCCAGGCCTGAGCTCCGGAAGTGCACTCGGAACCGACGAGGAGCGCGCGGCGACTTCGACGCGAGTCCCCAGTGCCCAACCCGCCGGTTGTTACGCCCCGAAACGGATCGAACAGTCGAGCACGAGGCCGACGATGTCCTCGAGAGAACGGTGCGTTTGGTCGGCTCGCGCCCGCATCAGCACGACCGCCTCGGTGAACGAGCAGTGTGCTTGCACCGACACCATCCCCGACGCTTGATCAACCCTCACGCTGTTCGCCAGAGACCTGTCGCTCATGCCCTGATCATGGGCCTCTCGAAGCTCCAAAGCCAGAAGTATCAACTCGACTCGAGCCGGTGGATTCAAGCGGTGAGCCTGCGCCGCTCCAAGAGCAACGCGCTTATCGCCCGCTGCTTTTCAGCTGTCACTCGGTCGAACGCGCAGCCGACTAGCCAGCCATGGGAATCCACACGGACCCAGCGGGTGATCACCGGGAGCCAAATGGCTTTCCCGGCGACTTCTATATGGACCCGGCCCGGGAGCTCGGCCTCGACCTTCCGGTGAATGCGTATGGCACAGCCGCCATTGGACAGGTCGATGATCTGACCGGCCGCGGTGCGCACACCGTCCGTTGTGTCGATCAACAGCCGGACGCTGCCACCGAGTCTGACTCGTTCTTGTTGACGTCGGGGACGCTCGTCCTGCATCGGATCGCCGCTCCGCATCCGTGGCTTCCCTCGGAATCCCGATAGTGAGATCTTGCCCGAGCGCGCGGGTCTTGAACACAACGGATCGCCCAATGAGACGGATGTCACCGGTTCGGTACCTTCGGAGCTCCGGCCCGTCTATGCGGTCGGCGGGATGGCCTTGCGTCTCTTCAACACGATGCCGGTCAGCCCGGCGGCGCCGCCGACTACGAAAAGGGCGATCGCCGGGATGTGGTTTGGTCCGGATCCCTCGTCGGTCGCTACGAGTGGCGACTGGGAGACGAAGATCAATTCCGCACCGTCCGGTGACGACCGTGACGGGATATCCATCGGGTTCAGCCCGTGGAGCCCTGTGAGCGGGCTCGTGAGCGCGGTGGAGACGGAAGGCGCGGGGCTCCGCGGGTGCTCATCGGCCCAAACGACACCCCCGGCGACGAGCAAGCAGATCGAGGCGAGCAGCAACCAAGTGCTCGGGCGCCGCTTCGCGCTCAGGAATACGACGACCGCGACCACGCCGACCAGTGCGAGCGCGAGGAGCACGGGAGCCGGCACGAACACATCTTCGCACCCGCGACCAAACCGCCCGACTGGCGTCGAGTCATTTGCCGGTTGCGCGACGAGCACCTCACCATAAGGCTGCGGCAATCCGGTATTGAGACTGCCGCGAGAGGATGCGCAATGGCCGAAGGACAGACCCCGCCGGGCTGGTATCCCGACACGCAGACTCCAGGACGTCAGCGTTACTGGGACGGCACCCAATGGACCGAGAACTACGCGCCCCTCGCGGGCGCATATCCGGTCGCGCCCGGAGCGAAGAAGGGGCACGGTTGCCTGTAGGCGATCCTCGGAGCGATCGGCGTCATCATCGTGCTCGTCATCATTTCGATCGTCGCGCTCGGAACCGCAACCACGAAGGCAGCGCACCACCTGACCAACGCCCACAAACAAGCGCTGAAAGAAGTGAAGATCACGGCATGCGCGCGAGACGCACTCGGAGATGTGATCGTCAGAGGGACCGCGCACAACACGAGCTCCGGTAGATCCAACTACTTCATCGACGTCGTCGTCGTAGATCCCGCGGGCACGCAGCTCGACTCCAGCAATGCGGTCGCAAGCAACGTCGACCCGGATCAGACGGCAAAGTGGCAGGCACCCACCACTGCAAA
>JADGOT010000251.1 GCA_017882805.1 Glaciihabitans sp.
TCAAAATCGAGCTCGTTCGCGAACATCGTCGTGATGAGATCGATCGCGGAGTTAACGAGACGGGGTCCCGTCAGGCCGCCGAGGCGATCCAGGTTCTGTGACACGTTCTGCAGAAACGGAATAATCATGGCCCCGAGTCCATCATCGCTCGAGAAGCGGTGCGCGGTGAGCTCCTTGATTGCGGTCGGTGGCAGGCCAAGGAGTTCGCGGGGAAACATCAGCACCAGCATCCGCATGTCAGTTTCAAACAGCAGCGAATACGGACGTCCGGTGTCGTAGATAGCCAGATCGCCAGGCTGCAACACGGCCTCGCGACCGTCCTGAACGAGCAAACCGGTGCCAGAGACCTGCAGGCTGGCCTTGTAATAGGAGGGTTCGCCATTCTCGAGCAGCAACGGCGTTCGCTCGACGATGTGCTGCGATGCGGACACCTCGCTGACGTGCACGGGCGCGACATCGACGGTGCGCAGACGGCCCCAGAAGGGATCGTTTCCGACACGGGAGACGTCGAGGGGAACGAAGGATGCGGTCACAGCCTCGCGATATTCGCGAAAGCTGTGTGATACCGATGAGCGAACCCGGGAGGGTACCTCGGGTCGTGAAGGAAGGTTCACGTATTACCACCTTGTAATAACGGAAAAGCCAGAGTCATGGAGTGATCGGCTCTGTGACGTGGATTCTACAAAACTTTGCCGATCTACAGTGATCGTATATCATTCCAGATACAGTCGACAAGACAAGGAAGTCATGGATACCGTCATTGGCATTCCCCGGCCGGGCAAGATCATCGCCCTGCACCTCAATTACCCGTCGCGCATCGCGCAGCGGGGCCGCGTGCCCGCCTATCCATCGTATTTTCTGAAACCGGCCTCATCGATGGCAACGAGCGGCTCAACCATCGAGCGACCTCTCGGCACCGAACTCCTCGCGTTCGAGGGAGAAATAGCCCTCATCATCGGTCGCACTACGCGCCGGGTTACGCCCGATGCGGGCTGGGCGGCCGTGAGCGAGATCACTGCCGCCAACGACTTCGGTGTTTACGACCTGCGACTCGTCGACAAAGGATCCAACCTTCGGTCAAAGGGCGCAGACGGCTTTACCCCTCTCGGTCCGACAACGATCCCAGCCGAAGGTCTCGATCCGACCGCGCTTCGCGTGCGCACGTGGGTCAATGGCGAGCTCGTCCAGGAGGACACCACCGCCGACCTCGTATTTCCGTTCGGGCAGCTCGTGGCGGACCTCTCGCAGCTTCTCACCCTCGAGGCGGGAGACATCATCCTGACGGGTACGCCCGCCGGGTCCAGCGTCGTCGTCCCCGGCGACACGGTGGAGGTGGAAGTCGATGCGCCCACCGCTCCGGGCAGCCCCACGACCGGCCGCCTGGTGACTCCTGTCGTCGAAGGATCCGTTCCTCTCGCTGCGTTCGGCGCACCTCCCGAGGTGGATGACCTTCAGCGCGCGGAGGCCTGGGGAAGTCGCGCTGCGGCGGGCCTCGGGCCAGACTTTGAACTCGATGAGGGCCTGCGCGCCGACTTGGCAAGCGTCGGGACGGCAACGCTGAGTTCTCAGCTCCGCAAGCGTGGCTATGACGACGTCTCGATCGACGGCGTCCATACAAACCAGCCGGGTGTTCACTTGATCGGCCGGGCGCGCACCCTACGGTTCATCCCGTTTCGCCCAGACCTCTTCGCGGCGCACGGTGGAGGTTTCAACGCGCAAAAGCGTGCGTTCGACACCCTCCGTGAAGGAGATGTGCTCGTGATCGAGGCAAGAGGTGAGAGCGGCACCGGCACGGTTGGCGACATTCTTGGGCTACGCGCTCAGCGTCTGGGCGCGGCCGGAGTAGTTACAGACGGCGGTGTGCGAGATTATGCGACCGTCGCGGCGCTCGACATCCCGACGTTTTCGCAGGGACCGCATCCCGCAGTGCTTGGTCGACGCCACGTGCCGTGGGACACCGACATCACCATCGCCTGCGGCGGCGCGGCCGTGCAGCCCGGCGACATCATCGTCGGCGACGATGACGGAGTTCTCGTTATTCCCCCCGCGATTGTCCGCGAAGTGGTTGCCGATTCAATACAGCAGGAACGTGAAGAACGATTCATTGCGAAACAGGTCAGCGACGGTGCGTCGGTCGACGGTCTATATCCGATGAACCCCGAGTGGAAGGCCCGGTACGACAATTGGCAGAACTGACCAGAACGAGGGCCACGCCAGGCGCGCTCAGCAAGTCACAACTGGCGTACCAGTGGATCAAGGCTCGCATCGCAGAGGGAACGTACGTTTCCGGTTACCGCTTAGTGCTCGGCTCCATCGCCCGTGAACTCGACATCAGCGTTGTCCCCGTGCGCGAGGCCATCCGACTCCTTGAATCCGAGGGACTCATAACTTTCGAGCGCAACGTCGGGGCGCAGGTCGCCCTCATCGACGAGTCCGAATACATCTTCACGATGCAGACGCTGAGCATTGTTGAGGGCGCGGCAACCGCGCTGAGCGCACCCCACTTGAACGCCCTTGATCTCACTCGAGCGCGGGAAGTGAACGAGCGTATGAAGGCGACGCTCAGCGATTTCCACCCGCACCGGTTTACCGAATTGAATCTGGAGTTCCACGCGGTTCTGTTCGAGCCGTGCCCGAACCCTCACATTCTGGAACTCGTGCACCGCGGGTGGAGTCGACTTCAGGTGCTTCGCGATTCGTCGTTCAGCTTCGTCCCCGGCCGCGCCGCCGAGTCGGTGCGAGAGCATGACGAGATCCTCGAGAAACTCGAGTCCGGAGCACCGGCACTCGATATCGAACTGACTGCCCGTGCGCATCGCACTCGAACGCTCGACGCCATGATCGCCTACCAGGCATCACACCACCACTGACCGGGCTCAGCCCGGACGAAAGGAACAACCATGCGCTACCGCAGTAACCCTGCGCAGATTCGCGGCTCGATCGTGCCGCTGATGACGCCCTTCGACGTCGACGGCGCCGTCGACCATGAAAGCCTCGCAAACCTGGTCGAATGGCAGCTCTCGAACGGCACGCACGGCGTCTCGATCGGAGGGTCAACCGGTGAGCCGGGCGCTCAGAGCATCGAGGAACGCGCGGCCGCGATCGCGACCGTGACCGCGACGGTCGCCGACCGTGTGCCCGTCGTTGTCGGAACCGGTACAGCCCAGCTGTACGAGACGATGGAGCTGACGGCCAAGGCAGTAGAGCTCGGCATCGACGCATCGCTCATCATCACGCCGTACTACGCTCGCCCCACCCAGGAGGCCCTGTACGTCTGGTACAAGACCATCGCGGCCGA
>JADGOT010000252.1 GCA_017882805.1 Glaciihabitans sp.
CCGAGCTTCTCGATAACCGCATCCGCAGATCCAGCGGCGACGACCGCGATCATTCCCATGCCGAGATTCCAGGTGCCCTCGGTCTCGGTCAGCTTCATGCCGCCGAGGTCAGCGAGCACCCGGAACACCGGTGCCGGCGACCAGGAGGCGCGGTCGAGTTCGGCCCACGAGCCGACCGGCAGCACGCGTGCCAGGTTGGCTGCGATTCCCCCACCCGTGACGTGACTGAGCGCGTGCACAGAGCCGCCGACGGTCGGATCCGAGATCAATCGAAGCAGGGGTGCCGTGTAAAGACGGGTCGGCTCGAGGAGAACCTCGCCCACAATGCCGCCCAGGTCCTCCGAACGATCCCTGTAGCCGATGTTGTTCTTGGTCAGGATGTGGCGCACCAGCGAGAAGCCATTCGAGTGCAGCCCGGATGACCCGATGGCGACAATGACGTCTCCGTCCTGCACGAGGTGCGGGCCGAGCTGTGCGTCCGCCTCCACTGCGCCGACGGCCGCGCCGGCGACGTCGTAGTCGTCCGGACCGAGAAGCCCCGGATGCTCGGCCGTTTCGCCGCCCACGAGCGCGGTTCTTGTCTCCGCGCAGGCGCGGGCGATTCCGGCGACGATGTCTGCGATGCGCTCAGGCACCACGCGACCGCAGGCGATGTAGTCGGTCATGAACAGCGGCTTTGCGCCCACGACCACGATGTCGTCGACCACCATGCCGACCAGGTCTTGTCCGATGGTGTCGTGCTTGTCGAGCGCCTGCGCGATCGCAACCTTCGTACCCACGCCATCGGTGGATGTTGCAAGCAGCGGGCGGCGGTAGGCCTTCAGAAACGAGACGTCAAAGAGACCAGCGAAGCCGCCGACCCCGCCGAGAACCTCGGGTCCGTGGGTCTTTTGAACAGCCGACTTCATCAGTTCGACGGCGAGGTCGCCCGCGGCGGTGTCGACTCCGGCTTCGCGGTAACTCGTGCTCACACTTACAGTCTGCCGCACGCAGCGAGAGCGGCCCCGCAACCGTAGACTGGACCCGACTCTTTTCCTTGAGCGGCAGGAATTATCCCCGCATGTGCGGCATCGTGGGCATCGTCTCATCCCAGCCCGTCAATCAGCAGATTTACGACGCGCTGTCTCTTCTGCAACACCGCGGACAGGACTCGACCGGTATTGCTACCGCCGAGGGCGACACCTTCCATATCAACAAGGCCAAGGGCCAGGTTCGGGAGGCGTATCGCACCCGTGACATGCGTTCCCTCATTGGAACGATGGGGCTCGGCCACGTGCGCTACGCCACCCGCGGCAACGCCGCGAACGAAGAAGAGGCACAGCCGTTCTACGTGAATGCCCCATACGGAATCGTTCTCGTGCACAACGGAAACCTGACCAACACGCGGGAGCTCACTCAGGAGTTGTTTCACGTGGACCGCCGCCACCTCAACACGACGAGCGACACCGAACTACTGGTCAACGTGCTGGCAAACGAGCTGCAGTCGCAGGTCAGTGGCTCCGAGCTCGACCCCGAGCAGATCTTTACCGCCATTGCGCGTCTCCACGAGCGCGTTGAGGGGTCGTATGCGGCGATCGCGCTGATTGCGGGGCACGGGCTGCTCGCATTCCGCGACCCGTTCGGCATCCGTCCGCTGGTGCTCGGCCGCCGTGCCGCGGGCTTCGTCGGGGACGACTGGATCGTGGCCTCGGAATCGCTCGTTCTGGAGAGCGCGGGCTACGAGCTGGTTCGCGATCTCGAGCCCGGCGAAGCCGTGTTCATTGCCATGAACGGCGAGATGACCTCGAAGCAGTGCGCGACGAACCCGAGGCTCATCCCCTGCTCGTTCGAGTACGTCTATTTGGCCCGTCCAGACTCGATCATGAACGGCATCTCGGTCTACGAGGCACGGTTGCGACTAGGCGATCGGCTCGCCGACACCATCGCGCAGTACACACCGCGTGGTGACATCGACGTCGTCATGCCGATTCCGGACTCCTCACGTCCCGCGGCCATGCAGGTGGCTCAGAAGCTCGGTATCGAGTACCGCGAGGGCTTCTACAAGAACCGCTACGTGGGCCGCACCTTCATCATGCCCGGACAGGCGGAACGCAAGAAGTCAGTAAAACAGAAGCTCAACGCGATGGGTTCCGAGTTCAAGGGCAAGAACATCCTGATTGTCGACGATTCGATCGTGCGGGGCACGACCTCGAAAGAGATCGTTCAGATGGCTCGTGAGGCGGGCGCGAACAAGGTCACCTTCACGTCGGCCGCGCCGCCCGTGCGGTTCCCTCACGTCTACGGAATCAATATGCCGACACGGCACGAGCTCATCGCCCATGGTCGCAAGATTCCGGAGATCTCGACCGAGCTCGGCGCGGACTACCTGATTTACCAGGAGGTCGCGGACATGCAGGCGGCCATCCTCGAGGGCTCAAATGTCTCCGCGCTTGAAATGAGCTGCTTCACTGGCGACTATGTGACCGGCACCGTCACTCCCGAGTACCTCGCGTGGGTCGAAGCCAACCAGCTCTCCTAGTCGCCCGGAGAGCCACTGCTGACAGCAGCTACTGCCGCGTAAAGCTGTACCGCACGTCCGAGTCCGGACGGCCGAGTGTGACGTATAGCTGCGGCGTTGTGCCCGCAACGACCAGGGTCTGGTCGATGACGCCCTTGGGCATCCCCGCAATTGCGAAGGTTCCGTCGGCGTCGATGGTCAGCACGTCGCCGCCGTGAACATCAGTCGTCGCGCGATTCCTGATC
>JADGOT010000253.1 GCA_017882805.1 Glaciihabitans sp.
ACGCTCCGCTACGGCGAAAACTCGCACCAGACGGCCGCGCTGTACACGCGCAACGGCGGCCACGGCATCGCCCAGGCGGTGCAGCTCGGCGGCAAGGAGATGTCGTACAACAACTACGTCGACGCGGATGCCGCCCTCCGCGCCGCCTTCGACTTCTCGGAGCCGACCGTTGCGATCATCAAGCACGCCAATCCGTGCGGGATTGCGATCGCGGAATCGATCTCCGAAGCGCACAAGCTGGCCCACGCATGCGACCCGGTATCCGCTTACGGGGGAGTGATCGCGGCCAACGGGATCGTCACGCTTGCGACCGCGCAGTCGATCAAGCCGATCTTCACCGAGGTCGTGATCGCGCCCGGTTACGAGCCCGAAGCGCTTGAGCTGCTGCAGACGAAGAAGGATCTACGCATCCTGCAGCTCCCCGAGGGATTCGCGCGCGAGTCGACCGAGTTCAAGCAGCTCTCCGGCGGCATCCTGGTGCAGGATGCCGACGCCCACTTCGCCCCCTTCGACGAGTGGACTCTGGTGGCCGGCGAAGCGGCCGATGCCGCGACCGCCGCCGATCTCGAGTTCGCGTGGCGCGCCAGCCGAGCCGTCAAGTCGAACGCGATCCTGCTCGCCAACGGCGGCGCATCCGTGGGCGTGGGAATGGGTCAGGTCAACCGCGTGGACTCGTGCAACCTCGCGGTGTCGCGAGCGGGCGACCGTGCCAGAGGGAGCGTTGCCGCCTCCGACGCGTTCTTCCCCTTCGCGGACGGCGCGAAGATTCTCATCGACGCCGGTGTTCGCGCGATCGTCCAGCCGGGCGGTTCGATTCGTGACCAGGAGGTCATCGACGCCGCAGCCGAGGCAGGCGTCACGATGTACTTCACGCGAGAGCGGCACTTCTTCCACTAAGTGCGCGCAGTTTCCGAGAAGCGCCCATCCGCGCGCCGCTGGTTAGATTGACGCATGACCACCCAGGGCGAGTCGACGCAGCGCAACCCCGCCGACAGCCATGACCTGATCCGCGTGTACGGCGCACGGTCGAACAACCTCAAGAACATCAGCGTCGAGATCCCGAAGCGTCGGCTGACCGTGTTCACGGGGATCTCGGGGTCGGGCAAGAGTTCGCTGGTATTCGGCACGATCGCCGCCGAGTCGCAGCGGATGATCAACGAGACCTACAGCTCGTTCGTGCAGGGTTTCATGCCCACCATGGCGCGCCCCGACGTCGATGTTCTCGATGGCCTGACGACCGCGATCATCGTCGACCAGGAGCGGATGGGAGCGAACTCCCGCTCCACGGTCGGAACGGCCACGGACGCCAACGCGATGCTGCGCATCCTGTTCAGCCGCCTCGGCACCCCGCACATCGGTTCTCCGCAGGCGTTCTCGTTCAATGTCGCTTCTATCTCTGGGGCGGGCGCCGTCACGATCCAAAAAGGCGGAACAGCGGTCAAGGAGCGCCGCAGCTTCAGCGTCCTCGGCGGCCAGTGCCCGCGCTGTGAGGGCATGGGCACGGTCAACGACATCGACCTGACTCAGCTCTACGACGACTCGAAGTCGCTGAACGAGGGGCCCTTCACGGTTCCCGGTTACACGATGGACGGCTGGTTCGGCCGCATCTTCATCGGCTCCGGGCTGTTCGACGCGGACAAGCCGATCGCGAAGTACACCAAGAAGGAACTCGCCGACCTGCTCTACAAGGAGCCGATGAAGATCAAGGTCGAGGGCATCAACCTCACCTACGAGGGTCTGATCCCGAAGATCCAGAAATCGATGCTGTCGAAGGATGTCGACACGCTGCAGCCACATATTCGCGCATTCGTCGAGCGCGCGGTGACCTTCCAGACCTGTCCGGAGTGCGGCGGCACATGGCTCAGTGCAGAGGCACGCTCGTCAAAGATCGGCAACATCAGCATCGCCGATGCGTGCGCGATGCAGATCAGTGACCTGGCGGCCTGGCTGCGCTCGCTCGATGAGCCATCCGTTGCACCCCTGCTCGCCGCCCTTCGACAGAGCCTCGATGCATTCGTCGAGATCGGGCTGGGCTATCTCTCGCTCGACCGCCCGGCGGGCACGCTCTCGGGCGGTGAGGCGCAGCGCACGAAAATTATCCGTCACCTCGGATCGTCGCTGACCGATGTGACCTACGTGTTCGACGAACCATCGATTGGACTGCATCCGCACGACATCCAGCGGATGAACGACCTGCTCCTCCGACTGCGAGACAAGGGCAACACGGTGCTCGTGGTCGAGCACAAGCCCGAGATGATCGCGATCGCCGACCATGTCATCGACCTCGGACCTGGTGCAGGGAGCGCTGGTGGAAACGTCGTGTTCGAGGGCACGCTCGACGGATTGCGATCGAGCGACACCGTCACCGGACGTCACCTGGATGACAGGGCTGCCGTCAAGGCCGAGGTGCGCCGCTCGACCGGAACGCTGCCCGTCCGGGGAGCGACAGCACACAATCTGCAGAAGGTGGATGTAGACATCCCGCTCGGCGTGCTTGTGGCAGTCACCGGTGTCGCCGGATCGGGCAAGAGTTCGCTCGTGCACGGCTCGCTGTCGGGGGAGGACATCGTCTCAATCGACCAGGGCGCGATTCGAGGCTCCCGCCGAAGCAACCCCGCGACCTACACCGGGATGCTGGACTCCATCCGCGCTGCATTCGCCAAGGCCAACGGGGTAAAACCGGCCCTGTTCAGCGCGAACTCGGAGGGCGCGTGCCCGAACTGCAACGGTGCCGGCGTCATCTACACGGACCTCGGAATCCTCGCGAGCGTCGCCACGACCTGCGAGGTGTGCGAGGGCAAGCGCTTCGAGGCGTCCGTGCTCGATTATCACCTCGGGGGACGGGACATCAGCGAGGTCCTGGCGATGTCGGTGACCGACGCCGCGGAGTTCTTCTCATCTGGGGATGCGCGCACCCCTGCCGCTCACGCGATTCTCGAGCGCCTCGCCGACGTCGGGCTCGGCTACATCAGTCTGGGCCAGCCGCTCACGACTCTCTCCGGTGGCGAACGCCAACGACTCAAGCTCGCAACCCACCTTGGCGAGAAGGGTGGCGTCTACGTTCTGGACGAGCCGACGACGGGGCTGCACCTCGCCGATGTCGAACGCCTCCTCGGTCTGCTCGATCGACTCGTGGATTCGGGCAAGTCGGTCATCGTCGTCGAACACCACCAGGCGGTCATGGCGCATGCCGACTGGATCATCGACCTCGGGCCCGGTGCCGGCCACGACGGCGGCAAGATCGTGTTCGAGGGCACCCCAGCCGAACTCGTCGCATCCCGCGCGACACTCACCGGTCAATACCTCGCGCGGTATGTTGGCGCTGAGAGCCGTGGCTAAGAATTCGCGCAGCCGGTTCATAGCATCTGCCCGATAGGGTTCGAGGCATGACTCCGCCCTCTTTTGCGCGCCGCCTGTTTGCCTCGCTCGCGTCGGGGCTCGCGACCGGCCTGTTCGTCGTGGCGGCCGTGTTCCTCGCGTACTACGTGGCGTACTTGGCTTCCGGAGCGGCGTCGGCGAACGCTGTGGGTCTTGTGCAGGCGTTCGGCCCGTCCGGTGTCGTCGCGATCGTGCTCTTCGTGGTTCTCGCTCTCGTTGGAGGTCTCGCCAATCGTCGGCGCGCACTTCTCGTCGGCGTCGTTGTGGGGCTTGTCGCGCCCTATGTGGGGACGGTAGTTCTGCTGGTGCTGAGCCATGTCGAGTTCACGACGGCATCCGACGACGCGTTCCATGATCTCGTCACCTACAACCTGCTGTTCGTTGTGGTGTCCGTGGTGGCTACTGCCACCGTCGCGCGCCGGGTCTACTCATGGGCGTATGAGCTGCGCCTGGTGGCCCCGCCGGAGGTGCACCGTCTCGCCCTTGTACGGCTGCCCGCGACGACGCTCGCGAAGGGCCAGGTCACTCACGTCAAGCGCAAGCAGGTGAAGTTCGACAAAGCCGAGTCGCAGTGGGATGCGTATGTTGCCGCCCTGGAGGCCGAGGGGTTCCGCACGCTTCAGGTGGACGCAGACGACACGCATCCTGACTGCGTATTCATCGAGGACACCGTTGTGATGCTTGGCCAGGTCGCGGTCGTCACCAGCCCGGGGGCCGAATCTCGGCGCGGCGAGCAGGATGCCGTGGCAGAGGCCGTAACAGACCTCGGTCTTCCGACACGCCACATCCGACTGCCAGGCACCCTCGACGGCGGAGATGTTCTCAAGGTTGGGGACACCGTCTACGTCGGGCGTGGCGGGCGAACAAATGCCGAGGGCATTCGGCAGTTCCGCGCCATCGCGATCGAGCTCGGGTACACCGTGATCGCCGTGCCCGTGACGCGGGCGCTGCACCTCAAGAGCGCAGTGACCGCGCTGCCGGACGGCACGGTCATCGGCCATCCGACGCTCGTGGATGACCCGTCGATCTTCCCGCACTATCTCGAGGTGCCCGAGGTGGAGGGCGTCGCGGTAGTCGTACTCACCAACAACTCGGTCTTGATGTCGGCCTCCGCCCCCAAGACGGCGGCTCTGATCGAGAGCCTTGGATATCGCGTCACCACCGTAGAGATCAGCGAGTTCGAAAAACTCGAAGGCTGCGTTACCTGTCTCTCGGTCCGCATCAGATAAGCCTTGCGTGTCCCCGCCGCCGCCTATAGTCTGAAAGGCTGCTTGGGAGCGCCGGTGCACAACATCGGGTTCGCCTCGTGGCTTACGAATAAGTCGCACACCCAGGAGGACAAAATGATGAAGACAGAATTCGCTACGGCACGCATTTCCGCGGGAGCCAGCACTGTCGGCGTTGCCCTCCGACCGCGTTCGTAGCCACCGCCACCAGCCCATCCGAGCGGCGCCCTGACCCGGCCGACCGCATTCCGAAGCTCAAGTTCACAGTCTTTCGCGACTCGTCGCGATGCCGCGTTCGCCAGCGCGTGCGAATTACACAAGGAAATCATGTCTAAAACGAACGACTCCGTTCGCCCGCCATCCCGCCCGGGTACCTTCCGCTCGATCGCGCGGATCTATCCGTACGCCAGGTCGGCATCACGCCGTATCGTGCTTGGGATGATCGCGGCCCTCCTCGCGGGCGTCGTCGCGCTGCTGATACCGCAGGTGCTGCGCTCGCTCGTGGACGGCCCGCTGAAGACAGGCGACTCCTCGCGGATCTGGCCCGCCGTCGGGATTGTGCTGATTCTTGGCGTGCTCGAGGCGGTTCTGATCGCGGCGCGGCGATTCTTCGTGCTGCAGCCAGGAACGCACGTTGAGGCGAGGATGCGAAATGCGCTGTACGCGCGGCTCCAGGATCTCCCGGTCAGTTTTCACGACCGCTGGCCGTCGGGCCAGTTGCTGTCGCGCGCGATAAGCGATCTCAACCTCATCCGCCGATGGATCTCATTCGGAATCGTGCTGCTCATCGTCAACATCCTGACCATCGTGATCGGGTTTGTCTTTCTGGTCAGCATCTCGTGGATTCTCGGCGTGGTATTCGTGGTGTGTTCCATTCCGCTCTGGATCTACGGGTACGTGTTCGAGAACAAATACTCCGTGGTTGCGCGCCGAAGCCAGGATCAGGCCGGTGACCTAGCGACAGCGGTCGAGGAGTCGGTTCACGGCATCCGTGTGCTCAAGGCATTCGGTCGCGGTGGATACCAGCTTGACCGTTTCTCGCGGCAAGCCGAGGAACTGCGCGGAACGGAGATCGAGAAGGCCAAGGCAATCGCGGGCATCTGGTTCTGGCTTTTGCTGGTTCCCGACGTCACGTTCGCGATCTGCCTGCTCGGCGGGGTTTGGCTGGCAGCGACCGGACAGATCACCGCGGGAGAGCTGGTCGCGTTCTTCGCGACGGCGACCGTGCTGCGCTGGCCGGTCGAGTCCATCGGATTCCTGCTGTCGATGACCTTCGACACCCGCACCGCGATCGACCGATTCTTCGAGGTAATGGATGCGCCCAACGCGATCCAGGATCCCGCGAACCCAAAGCAAATCCGAAAGCCAGAAGGACGCCTGAAGTTCAACGACGTGCACTTCCGGTACGAGGATTCCGCAGCGCAGTACCCGGATCTGATTGACGGACTCGACCTCACCCTGGAGCCGGGCGAGACGATGGCACTCGTCGGACTCACTGGTTCGGGCAAGTCGACGGTCACTGCGTTGACCACGCGTCTGTATGACGTCACCGGTGGTTCAATCACGCTCGACGGTGTCGACATCCGCGACCTGACCCGGTACGACCTTCGTAAACACATCGCCATGGCTTTCGAGGACGCGACCCTGTTCTCGGCGTCCGTGCGAGACAACGTGCTGCTTGGTCGCCCCGAGGCAACAGAGGATGATCTCACCGAGGCACTGGAGATTGCGCAATCGGCATTCGTCTACGAGCTGCCGGAGGGTCTCGACACCAAGGTCGGCGAGGAGGGGCTCAGCCTCTCCGGTGGCCAGCGGCAGCGCCTTGCGCTCGCGCGAGCGGTCGCCGCGCGGCCCGAGGTGCTCGTTCTCGATGACCCTCTGTCGGCACTGGATGTCGACACCGAGGCTCTCGTGGAGGCGGCGCTCCGCCGCGTCCTTGCATCCACGACCGCGCTGATTGTCGCGCACCGGCCGTCCACGGTGATGCTCGCCGATCGGGTGGCCCTTCTCCAGGGTGGCAAGGTGACCGCAGTGGGGACGCATTCTGAGTTGCTAGCGAAGAACGACCACTACCGCTTTGTGATCTCGAGTCTCGAGGACGAGGTGGCCCGCGAGGCCGCCGAGAAAGAACGCCAAGACAATGACCGCACCGACATTCAGGAGGCGAACCGATGAGCGTCGCAGGAGTTGAAGGTGAAGAGCGTAACGACCTCAACAAGTCCGAGAGTCGCCAGCTACGCCAACGTTCGGTGCGCTTGCTCGGGTCGCTGCTGCGCCCGTTGCGCGGCAAGGTGGCGTGGACCTTCGTCATCGTGGTGATCTCGACCGCGGCGCAAATCGCTGGCCCCGCGCTGATCGCATTTGGGATCAACGTCGGCCTGCCGTCGCTGGTCAAGTACTCGAACTGGACGCCTCTCGTTGGCACGGTCATCGCCTACTTGGTCGCGGCTGCGCTCGGCGCGTGGTTGATCTCGTCGTACACCGTGCTGAGCGCACGGATCAGCCAAGCCATCCTGATCGATCTTCGCAAGCGGGTATTTCGGCACACCCAGCTACTGAGCCTCGAGTTTCACGAGACCTACACGTCCGGTCGCATCATCGCGCGCCAGACGAGCGACCTCGATACCATTCGCGAGCTGCTCGACTCTGGCATCAATCAGCTCATTCAGGGCATCCTCTACATGGGGTTCATCGCGATTGCGATGTTCTCTCTCGACTGGGTGAGCGGTGTCGTGCTCGTGGCGGCGCTGGTTCCGCTGTATTTTCTGGCGCGCTGGTTCCAGAAGAGCTCGAACAGCCTGTTTCGACTCACGCGCGTGACCTCCGCCCGGGTGATCGTGCATTTTGTCGAGACCATGACGGGTATTCGCGCGGTCAAGGCGTTCCGCAAAGAAAAGCGCAACGAGGATGAATTCGGCCAGCTGGTCGAGGACTACCGAGCAGCTAACGGTAAGACGATCCAGCTGTTCGGGATCTTCGATCCCGGGCTAGTTCTGATCGGCAATCTCGCGCTCGCGGCGATCCTGCTGTTTGGTGGCCTAAGGGTTGCAACCGGCGGCGTGGAGATTGGAACGCTGCTTGCGGTGCTGCTGTATACGCGCCAGTTCTTCGGTCCCGCTGAAGAGATGGCCATGTTCTACAACTCGTACCAATCCGCGTCATCCGCTCTCGAGAAGATTTCTGGTGTGCTGGAGGAGGAGCCGAGTGTTCCGGATCCGGTAAGGCCAGTCGATCTGCGGACAGCGAAGGGCAGGGTCACGTTCGATCAGGTCGAGTTTGCATACAACAACGATCGCATCGTGTTGCCCACCTTCGACCTCGACATTCCGGCTGGCCAGACCATCGCGATGGTCGGGTCGACGGGTGCCGGCAAGTCGACGTTGGCGAAGCTCATCTCGCGGTTCTACGACCCGACAAAGGGCGAGGTACAACTCGATGGCATCGACCTGCGCAAGCTGCACCCGAAGGATCTGCGCCGGGCAATCGTCATGGTGACGCAGGAGGCTTACCTGTTCTCGGGGACTGTGGCGGACAACATCTCGCTGGGCAAACCGGATGCGACGCGCGCCGAGATCGCGTTAGCGGCCAAGGCCGTCGGCGCCCACGAGTTCATCCAGTCGCTGCCGGATGGCTACGACACCGATGTAAACAAGCGCGGCGGTCGTGTCTCGGCGGGGCAGCGCCAGTTGCTGTCGTTCGCGCGCGCGTTTATCGCCGACCCGGTAGTGCTCATTCTGGATGAGGCGACCGCGTCGCTCGACATCCCGAGCGAGCGGTTAGTGCAGGAGGGTCTGCAGACACTGCTCGCCGATCGCACCGCGATTATCATCGCGCACCGCCTGTCAACGGTCGCGATCGCGGATCGGGTGCTGGTGATGGAACACGGCGTGATCGTTGAGGATGGCCCACCGAACGAGCTCATCGCGGGCACCGGTCGGTTCGCCCAGCTGCACGCCGCCTGGCGCGACTCGCTGGTCTAGTTCGTCGCGGGAGCGCCCTGGATGAAATCGGCGAGTTGCGCGGCGAGCGGGTTGAACTGATTGTGTTCGGTCAGCAGGTCCCATCCATGTCCGGACCCGTCGAGGTGGAGGATCGGGGTCGGCCCCTTGATCTCGCTGGCGAGTGCCTCGAGTTGACTACCGCTTACGACTTCGTCATTGGGGTCCACCGCGAAGAAGCTCGCGATGGTGATCGTGCTTCCGGCGTCAGTCGTGACCGCATCTTCGTAGTCGATGGGGCCCGAGAGATCGGCAACGGCATCCAGAACGTGCGCTCTGTCTTCTGACGCCGCGAGCACGACTGCGGTGCCGCCCATCGACGCTCCCAGCGTGACCACGCGCGTCGCGCCGTGCGTCCGTGCCCATTGTGCGGCAGCGAGTACGGCGTGCGCGCCACTCGCCATGAGTGGCTCGTCACCAGGGCATACGGTGTCCTCGTATCCGCACAGGTTCAGCAACACGGTCCGCACGCCGCGCTGTGAAAGGTAGGCGGCGTACTTCCACCAGCCGCAGTACCCCAGGTTGGACTGGTGAACGAGAACCGCCACCGTGGTGTCTGTTTCCGGCCCGACTAGCCCGGCGTGAAACCAGACGCCATCTGCGCCAATCCAGAGCGTGGAGGAAGGGGGAGCCACGGTGACGCCATCCTTGCAAGCCGCGGATGGAGGGGCGGGTAGGTAGGAGGGCTTCACGAGAGCGGTCGTGGTCGGCGTCGGCTTGGCGGTACTGCCCGCTGCGCACCCGCTCAGAGCAACCGCGGCCGCTAGGGAAATCGCGACGAACATCGCCGCTCGACGTGGTCCGCTCACGATGGGGACCACCGTGCAATGGGCAAGTCAACGCGAATTACGCCGGTCGTCGACAACTTCAGCGGCGTCGACTCCGCGCGGTAGTACTCGAGCGCTTGGCGCTCGTGATTCAGAGCCGGATGCCCGCTCGCACGAACCACGCGCCACCACGGGACATCACCGCCGTAGTAGGCCATGACCTGGCCAACGCCGCGGGCGGCTCGAGAGCCGATGGCGGCAGCAACGTCGCCGTAGCTCATTGCCCGACCCGCCGGGATCTCTTCGACCACGGCGAGTACACGAGAAACGAAGTCCTCGTTCGGTTCTGTCACGCGGCGGACGTGCCCCGCCGCTGCCCGAGAACCACATAGTTCTCGAATTCGCCGAAGGGAGTGAAGCCAAGCGACTCGTACAGCGGGAGCGCGGACGAATCCTTCTCGAGAGTCTGCAGAGCGACTCGATCTTCTCCGCGGGAGTCGAGCAGCGTGCTTAGGAGGGCCCGGCCGAGCCCCTTGCCGCGCTCTTCGGACTCGACCGCTAGCTCGGCAATTTCGAAGTGCCCGCCCAGCCATGCCTTTTCGAGTGACGGGTGGATGCGCGCGGCGACGTAGTCGGTCCAGTACTGGCCGTGCTCGCCGATGTAGCCGTAGCAGAACCCGACGAGTTTGCCGGCGTCGTTGCGTGCCGTGGTCATCCCGAAGCCTTCGCGCGCGAGATGGCGCGGGAAGATGTCGTTCTCAAAAGCTGTGATGCCAAGCTCGGACTTGTCCCAGCGGGTCGCGGAAACCGAGAACGCGGTGCGATAGACCGCCCGGATCTCGTCGGCGAGCTCCGCCGCCTGGGCTGGGCCGAGAAGCTCGACCAGGCAGGTCGTCGTCGGGGTGGCTTCCGAGTTAGTCACAGTTCCAGTGCTCCAATGTTTTCGCCGTACTGGGTTTGTCCGGTGACGACAAACCCGATGTGTAGAAAGAATTTCTCCGGACCGTCTTCGCCCGGCTCCCAAATAACGTACAGGCGTTCGAAGCCTCTGCTGCGCGCCTCATCGGCGAGAGCGTGCGCCGCGAACTTACCCACGCCGAGACCCTGAGCGGATGCGGCAACATTCACTCGCCAAATGCAGCTACGAAATTCGACCTGCTGCGCATCCGGATCGAAGTTTCCGCGGATGAAGCCAACGACTTCGTCCTTTCCGTCGGTCGAGTCGATGACGACGCGTGGCCACGAAGTTGCCGGATTTATGTACGCGTCTGCGATTGCGTAGGAGGTCGGAGTCACGAACTGTTCCTGACCACGTCGCAGCGTCAGACCGTTGGCGGCCACGATTGTCTTGGCAGAAAGTTCTTCCAGTCGCAGGTTCCCCATGCAGACAGGCTAACCGGTGAATGTTACGGCCAGTATTCGGTGAAACGGATTCACATGAACGCGAGTTGCCCAAGCGAGAGAGGATAGCTGAGTGAACATCACCGGAGCCGTTCTCGAAGAGATTGGTGCGACGCGCCCATTCGCGGAATCGAGGCCGATCACCCTCTCAGAACTCGAGTTGGATGATCCTGGCCCCGGCGAAATTCTGGTTCAGATCGAGGCGGCCGGTGTCTGCCACTCCGACCTGTCGGTGGTCGACGGCAACCGGGTTCGACCGGTTCCCATGCTGCTCGGGCATGAGGCCGCGGGCAGGATTCTGGGGCTCGGTGCTGGCGCGGGAGGCTCCGGGCGCTCGAAGCTGTCCGTGGGCGACCGCGTGGTGATCACCTTTCTTCCGCGCTGCGGAGCCTGCGCGTCGTGTGCAACCAACGGTCGGCTGCCCTGCGAGATTGGCACAGCCGCGAACAATGCGGGCACGCTTGTTGGAGGCGAACGGCGCCTGAGTCGTGACGGCGTCCCCGTGAATCATCACCTCGGCGTCTCTGCCTTTGCGACGCATGTCGTCGTCAATCGCACCTCGGTTGTTCGCGTCGATGACGACGTGCCGGCGGATGTCGCCGCCGTTCTCGGATGTGCCGTGCTCACCGGTGGCGGCGCGGTGCTCAACGCCGGGCGCCCTGCTCTGGGCGACACGGTCATGGTTGTGGGACTTGGCGGGGTCGGGATGGCGGCCGTGCTCACGGCGATCGCGGCCGGACATCCCGTCGTCGGCGTCGACACGCTGCCCGAGAAGCTCGAGCGCGCACTAGCGCTGGGTGCGAGTGAGGCGTTTACCCCCGCAGAGTTGGCCGAATCGGGAGTGACCGCGTCTGTCGTTGTTGAGGCGGCGGGCAACGCGCGCGCATTCGAGACCGCCATTTCAGGAACGTCCGCCGGGGGAACGACCGTAACGGTCGGCCTTCCCTCTCCCACCGCAATGGCTAGCGTTTCGCCGCTCTCGCTTGTCGCCGGGGCCCGCACGATCGTCGGCAGCTACCTCGGTTCCGCAGTGCCGCAGCGAGATATTCCACGGTATGTCGAACTCTGGCGCGCCGGACGACTTCCGGTCGAGGAGCTCATCTCGTCACGCATTTCTCTTGACGGGATCAACCGGGCGATGGATGATCTCGCCGACGGGCACGCGATCCGCCAGCTCATCGAGTTCTCAGCACCCTGAGTTCGGAGGTGACATGCGAAACATACCGGCTGGTCGGTATTATCGAGGGAGCGGGCGGATCTGGCCGGCACATTCAACGAATCCCAGCGGCAACGGAGCCATCACATGACGTCGACCTCGCCTTCGAGCGCGTCTCGTGGTGCAGCCGACCCGCGGACGCTCCCGGGTCTCGACGTTCGCGCGCTGCAGGAATGGCTACTGCTAAACCAGCCCGAACTCGTTGGTGCGGTACCCCTGAGCGCCAGTCTCATCGCCGGTGGCCGCAGCAATCTGACCTACGCCATCCGGGGCGCGGCGGAGCCGCTCGTACTGCGTCGACCACCGCTTGGGCATGTGCAGTCGACCGCGCACGACATGGCGCGGGAATTTCGAGTCATCTCTGCGCTGCGAGGAAGCCGCGTGCCGGTGCCCCGCGCGGTTCGGTATGTGGATGACCCGACGGCCGGAGTCGAGGGGCCGTTCTATCTGATGGAGCGAGTCAAGGGTCGACCCATCGTCACCCGCGATGCGAACGCCGCGTACACGCCGTCGCAACTGCGGGAGCTGAGCCTCGACCTGGCCCGAACGCTCGCCCACTTGCATTCGATCGTTCCAGACGAAGTTGGCCTGGGTGACTTTGGTCGGCCCGACGGATTCCTGGTTCGCCAGATCGACCGCTGGGGCAAGCAGTACGAGGGTTCGCGCAATCGAGAACTGCCCGAGTTGGATGCGCTCCAGCGGGAGCTGCACGCGAACATCCCCGAGACGCGTCGGTCGTCCATCCTGCACGGTGACTATCGGCTCGACAACGCGCTTGTGCGGGATCTCGATGGGGCGCCCCATCTCAGCGCCATCCTTGACTGGGAAATGGCAACCCTGGGGGACTCGCTCACCGACCTCGGTCTGCTCGGGCTGTACTGGAACATCAATTCGCTCGACAGCGAGCTTCGGGACGCCGTCCCCAGTGCGGTAGATCTTGCGGCCGGTTACCCGACGTTCGAAGAACTTGTCGACGAGTATTCGGAGAACGCCGGGGTAACCGTGCCCGAGCTGCCCTGGTACCTCGGGCTTGCGGCGTTCAAGCTCGCGGTCATTCTCGAGGGAATTCATTTCCGCTTCCAGGCCGGTCAGACGGTTGGCCCGGGGTTCGACCAGATCGGACGACTGGTTACGCCACTCGCCCGCGCGGGTCGCGCGTATCTGGCGGAGGCCTAACCGTGGATTTCGCGTTCGATGCCCCGACGATCGAGCTCCTCGGGCGGCTCCAGACCTTCATGGATGAGCGCGTCTACCCCGCCGAGGCAATCCTTGACGAGCAACTGGCTGCGAATCCCGAGAGTTGGGGGCAGCAGCCGATTGTCGAGGAGCTTAAGGCGGAGGCTCGTGCTCGTGGACTCTGGAACCTGTTCCTTCCCGGCCCGGAGGGAGCGGGTTTAACGAACCTGCAGTACGCGCCGCTGTGCGAGCTTCTCGGTCGCAGCCCCAAGCTCGCCCCCGTTGCCACCAACTGTGCTGCGCCCGACACGGGCAACATGGAGCTCCTGTCCGAGTTCGGCACGCACGACCAGAAAGCCGAGTGGCTGACGCCGCTGCTCGACGGCAGCATCCGGTCATCCTTCTCCATGACAGAGCCGGATGTGGCATCGTCCGACGCCACCAACATCGAAACCAAGATCGAGCGCGACGGCGACGAGTACGTGATCACGGGCCGCAAGTGGTGGTCGACCGGGGCGATGAACCCCGGCGCGGCACTCTTCATTGTGATGGGCAAGACGGACCCAAAGGCCGAGCGCCACCGCCAGCAAACGATGGTTCTGGTACCCCGCGCAACGCCCGGATTGACCGTGGTCAGACCGCTCACCGTCTTCGGTTACAACGACCGTGACCATGGCGGTCACGCCGAGGTCGCATTCGATGGCGTGCGGATTCCGGTCGCAAACGTGCTGGGCGGTGAGGGCGAGGGATTCGCGATGGCCCAGGCGAGGCTCGGACCCGGCCGAATCCACCACTGCATGCGGTTGCTCGGGATGGTCGAGCGCTCTCTCGACCTCGGTCGGGAGCGCGCCAACAGCCGCGTCGCATTCGGCCGTCCGCTCGCCGAGCAGGGCGTCATTCGCGAGTGGTTCGCCGAGGCGCGAACGGAGATCGAAGCCAATCGGCTTCTGGTTCTCAAGACAGCCTGGCTCATGGATACCGTGGGCAATCGCGCCGCGCACGCCGAGATTCAGTCGATCAAGATCGCGCTCCCGCGGATGGCCGAACGGATCATCGACAGGATGATTCAGCTGTTCGGCGCCGGCGGCATGTCGCAGGATCATCCACTGGCCGAGTTCGCCGCCGGAGCTCGTGCACTGCGCCTCGCCGACGGCCCGGACGAGGTCCACCTGAACGCACTCGGCCGAGCCGAGCTGAAGAAATAACCGCAGAAAGAGAGAACATGGCAGACAAGCGAACCGCAATCGTCACGGGAGCCGGGCGCGGCATTGGGGCCGCAATTGCGTTACGACTGGCGAAGGACGGCAACCGGGTCGGCGTCATCGACCTGCGCGAGGATGACACGGCGGACACGGTTGCGGCCATTCGGGCAGCGGGCGGCGAGGCTCTCGGGGTCGGCGCGGATGTCGCCAACACTGACGCCGTCGCCGCGGCGGTGAAACGGATCGCGGACGAACTCGGCGCTCCGACCATCCTGATCAACAACGCGGGCATCCTTCGCGACAACCTCATCTTTAAGATGACGGAAGCCGACTGGGATGCCGTGATCGGCGTGCACCTTCGCGGCGCGTTCCTGATGACGAGGGCTGTGCAGTCCTTCCAGGTGGAAGCCAAGTGGGGTCGCATCGTGAGCCTGTCGAGCACCTCGGCTCTCGGCAACCGCGGACAGGCGAACTACGCGGCCGCGAAGGCCGGCATTCAGGGCTTCACGAAGACTCTGGCGATCGAGCTCGGTCGCTACAACGTGACCGCTAACGCAATCGCGCCCGGATTCATCGCAACCGACATGCTGCGGCAGACCGCTGAGCGAATCAATGTGCCGTTTGACGACTTCATGACCGCCGCCGCGAAGGATATCCCGGTCGGTCGTTGGGGCGTCCCGGAGGACATCGCCGCCGCGGCATCCTTTTTTGTCAGTGACGAGGCCTCCTTCGTGTCCGGGCAGGTGCTCTATGTCGCGGGAGGGCCCAAGGCATGACGCACTACGCGTCGATCGCCGAACTCGAGGCGGCAGTCGGAACGCCCGCCGAGACGAGCGAGTGGATGACCATCGACCAGCACCGCATCGATCAGTTCGCCGACGCGACCAACGACCACCAGTGGATCCACGTCGATGCCGAGCGCGCCGCAACGGG
>JADGOT010000254.1 GCA_017882805.1 Glaciihabitans sp.
GAGCCGGGGGGCTTTCGCATTAACACGGGTTAGCAATACCGGGTCTGGTTTCGTAACGGAACCAAGCGCGGCAGTGTTTCGCTTGAGGTTGGTATCCGGTTGTCTAGGATTCTGGTTCGTCCTCGCGAAGCACTGCCGCTCCGCCCCGCCTCCCCGTTACGTGGCCAATGACCCGGTGTACTGATCGGTCTGGCAGCATGGGCATATGACGATGCCGGAACCATCAGCGCCGCGAGCATCGATCGTTTTCGATCCGGCTGATCCCGACTTCAGCGCGCTGGCGTGGAATCCGACCTATTCGGAGACCCGTGCACAGCTAATGACGGACCTCTACGGCCATCGGTATGACGGCGTGCAGATGACGACCATCAACCTGCCGCAGACCTGGCCCCGCTGGGCAACGCTCGTGTCGACTCTGGTACCCGGCTTCTTTGTGCTCTGCGGCGTCGCTCTTTTCGTGACCAAGACACAGGCGGGAACAGTGTTCGGCCAGATTCTCGTCGTGTTCGCTGGCATCCTTGGCCTCATTGGAATCGGCATCTACGGCATCATTCGCTACCTCGCGCGGATGGGAGCGGAGGGGTACAGCCGAGTCAAGCTGGAACGGTTGGCCGCGAACAACGGGCTGGTCTACAGGCACCGCGCCGTGCCGCCCCGGTACCCAGGGTGCATCTTCACCACCAACACATTCAACGCATACGTCTATCAGGATTTCTCGACGTCGGGCCCGCGTGCAGTCGATTTCGGGAACTACCATCCGGTGTCGGTGAGCCCGGACGGTCCTGGGGCGACCGTCGCCCCGCCGTCGAGCTCGTCCTGGGGGTTCCTGGCCATCGAATTGCAGCGCGACCTGCCCAACCTGCTTCTGATCTCGAAGGCAGAGCCAGACGGAGTGGTCGCGCTGCCAGTCCACCCCGACCCGAGACTTGCGCTCTCACTCGAGGGAGACTTTGACAGGTACTTCACGCTGTACTGCCCGAAGGAGAGAGAGCGGGACGCGCTATACGTGATCACGCCCGACCTCATGGCACTTCTCATCGACGAGGCGGCACCGTTCGACGTTGAGATCGTCGACAACTGGATGTTCTTCTACTCCCGAGCCCCGTTCAACCTCCTGGATGAGGACGTATATCGGCGGCTGTTTAAGATATTGCAGACCATTGGCGACAAGGTAATTCGGCAGACGGGTCAGTACGCGGACTCTGTTGTTGCGGCGCCATCGGAGGTTGCGGCGCAGTCGGAGGTTGCGGCGCCATCGCAGGTTGCCGTGGACACGATGTCGGCCTCGGTGCCCGTCGAGGATCCGCCTCGGCACCTGGCCAACCGATCCGGACTGGGACCGAGCGGCCGCAACCGGCTCGTGGGTACCGTCCTAGTGACGCTGACTTTCACCGTCATGGTGGTCATCCTCGTTCTGCAGATCACGTACGCGATAAATCATTAACCGTCGCCCAGCTCCGTCAGGAGAGTGCGGATGTCCCAACCAGGTGCAGGCGCTGAGTCGGTCGAGTCATGGCGACGTACAGCGCGCCGACGCCGCGGGACGAGCTGGCAATAATCTCGTTGGGTTCGACGACGACGACCGCGTCGAACTCGAGGCCCTTGGCTTCCTGCGGCGTGAGAACCGCGATCGCACGCCGAAGGCCACGAGCCGATCGGCCAACGTCGTTGCCGAATCTGACCGCAAGCTCGTCGTACTGGGCGTCGACCAGTCTGGGCGGAGCGATTACGGCGAGGGTTCCACGGGCATCGCTATGCCCCTCTTCTATTGCGCGGTCTTCGTCAACCACATCGACCACCGCTGAGAGCAGATCTTCCGCAACGATCACGAGCTCGTCGACCGGCCACTCGCTGTCTCGAACGGTACGAGACTTCGTGACGGCGAGGCCGTGCTCGAGCGCCATGGTTTCCGCAGCATCCGTGATCTGGGCGGGGGTGCGGTAGTTGACCGTGAGCTCCTCGAGGCGGAACTCGGTTGTCAACGCGCGCAGTGCCGTCGCCCAGTCTGGGGCGGCCGCGGCCGCGCTCGCCTGAGCGACGTCGCCCACGATGGTGAAGGATCGCAGCGGGCAGCGGCGACGAAGTAGGCGCCACTGCATCGGCGAGAGTTCCTGAGCCTCATCGACCACGATGTGCCCGTAGGTCCACTCGCGGTCGGCGGCGGCGCGTTCCGCTGTTGTGCCACGGGAAGCCGTCTCGGTGAAACCCGCCGCGAGGTCCTCCGCGTTGACGAGTCCCTCCACGCCCATGTTCTTGATCGCCTGCTCGGCGTTCTTCACGTCGCGCTTGAACTGCGCCTTGGCCTCGCGCTTCTGTGAGTCGTTGACCGCGTCAAACACCCCCAGGAGTTCGGCGGCCTCGTCGAGCAGAGGAACATCGGAGACCGTAAACGGCGCATCCCGGTCACGTCGAAGAAGGCCGCGCTCGGACTGCGACCACGTTGGGGTCAGACCCTCGAGCCAGTTCGGTCGCGCATAGAGATCCTGGATCAGCTTCTCGGGCGTGAGCGGCAGCCAGGCCGTGTTCAGGGCGACGCGCACGTCCTGCGAGCCGCGCACATCCTCGCGGAGCCAGCCAAGGTCCGCGTCGTCGATCGTGCTGCCGTGTGTTCTCAACTGCGCCGCCAGCTGGCTGGTCAGGGTGCCGAGCACGCTCTTCTGAAACTGCTGGCGGGCTACGTTGTGTGGCTTACGCGAGCGCTGGGCAGCCTGCAGTGCGTTCTGCACCACGGAGGGCTCGAGCGTGATCTTCTCGCCAAGGACATCCAGAACCTGTGGCTCGGTGGGCACGATCTGGCGCGACTTCACCGCATGAGCGATGAGGTCGGCCATGCCTGCCCGGCCCTTGAGAGCCGCGACCTCCGGCGCATCCTCAAGCGTGGTCTCGACCCCCGGAAACAGCTCGCCGACGCTCGCCAGTACGACGCCGGTCTCACCGAGCGACGGCAGCACGGCTTCGATGTACTGCAGAAAACTCGGGCTGGGGCCGACGATGAGAACACCGGATGAGCGCAGCCGGTCGCGATGTGAGTACAGGAGGTAGGCCGCCCGGTGCAGCGCAACGGCGGTCTTGCCGGTGCCCGGGCCGCCCTGCACGACCAGAACGCCCGCGATCTCGGAGCGGATGATCCGATCCTGCTCAGATTGGATCGTCGCAACGATGTCCGTCATCCGCCCGGTGCGCTCGGCGCGGAGGGCGGCGAGCAGCGCGCCCTCCCCCTGCAGCTGGGTCTCCTCGTCGGTCAGCAGCGCGGCGTCGAAGACCTCGTCCTCGATGCGAACGACGTTGCGACCCTCGGTCGTCAGGTGGCGACGGGCGCGCGCGCCAAGCGGCGTGGCTGCCGTCGCCTGATAGAAGGCGCTCGCCTGCGGAACTCGCCAGTCGAGAAGGATGGGCTGCAGCTCCGCATCACGGAGTCCGATGCGACCGATGTACCGGTGAACGCCGCCGAGCAGGTCGAGTCGACCGAAGACCAGACGGTCCTCGACCTCGCCGAGCTGGGCGATGCGATCCTCGTAGAGGCGCGCAAAGGCATCACGCTCCGAGCGAGCCTGATGGGTGCCGCCCACCGCTCCGCGTTGCACGCCCTCGAGTTGCTCGCGGGCGTCATCGCGCAGGACGTCGAGTCGAGAATAGAGCCCGCGAACGTAGTCGCGTTCGCGCTCGATCTCTGTTGACGCTGCCACCGATTAGCCCCTCAAATCCGGCTAACCAGTCTAACGAGGTGGGACGAACGGTGTGCGACGGGAACTATTGCCTGGGCCCCCGCTGAGCAGTCCGCTGGGTCGCGGAGCGATCTGGCGGCGGCTCAGTAGGGGACTGTCGACCCAAAATCTTCAGCGCGTTGGCGACGCGATCGCCGAGTCCGGGGACGCGCTTGCGCGTAGAGCGCTCGAAACCGTCCAGGAGCTTCAGGATGTCGAGCCTCTGCCTCGCGTAGACCCGCCGCCAGGCCGCATCCGAACTGAGCGCGAAACGGATGCCGAGAGCGGCGAGGATCGCGCTCACCACTGGAGCCACGACGGCAGCCCACACGAAGAGCGCTGTCTGCGGACTCGGATGGAACGACTGCGCGATCGAGACGCTCACCAGCACCCCGATGCCGACCAGCACCGCCGCGAGGCGCAGAATGCTCGGAGTCGTCAGCAGGAACGCGGTCGGCCGCGCCCGGCTGCGCGTGCGCCGATCAACCCGGGCAAGCCGACGCTTGAAGCGGTCGAACTGTTTCGGGGTGATGCGTTCGTTCTCATAGTCGCGCATTTCCCGTCGGAGCGCCGAGTACGAGATGTGATCGGTCGCCGCAACGGCGGCCAGCGTGAGTGTGGCGATACCGACGACGAGCACGGCGAGCCCGAGCAGGAAGAGTGCCGCGAGTTCGGCGGTCCCCAGCCGATAGCTGTGACCTGGCGACAAATACCTACCCGCCTGGTCGATGCCGATCCCGATGCCGAGCGCGACGAGAGCGGCGACCGGCACGATCCAGAACAGCTCGTTGGTGCGTTCGCGGGCAATGCGACCCGGAACATCCCGATCCCGCGCCGTGCGCGAATCGAGAAAGACGGTGGCGACATCGCCGAGTTGGAACAGCGCGACGAGAAGCCAGAACGCCGACACGACGGCCGCGACGGTCCAGGCGGTACTCACGATGCGTGCCGCCTACTGCTGCTGCGTGGTTGCTGTGGCGACGGTAAGCGAGGCGAACTGCACCAAAAGCTCACGCAGCTGCGGGTTGAATACGCGCTCGAACTCGGCATGAACGTCGGCTGGGATGCCCTCGGCGTCGCGAGCGAATAGCCGCCCCCAGCGAATCAGAAGACCCTCGGACTCGGTGACCTCGGGCGAGTCGACATCCGTTCCGGACTGGTGCAGGGACTCGCGGAAGTACGCGGCGCCCTCAAAACCATCCGCCTCGTCGAAGACGGTGAACGCCAGCAGCGAGAGGGCTCGCTCGCCGACGTACGGGACGATCTGCTCGCGAAGGGTTTCCCATTCCGGGAACGGACTCACCTGGTCTGGAGCGCTGGCGTCTGTCACCTCGCCAGTTTAGCCAGACGGCGATGCGCCCATTTAATATCTACGCGGCGAGCGTACTGAGTTTTCGCCTACGCGGCGAGCGTACTGAGTTGTCGCCTACGCGGCGAGCGTACTGAGTTTTCGCCTACGCGGCGAGCGTGACATCTTTCGGCACGAGAACGACGGGCCCAGCGGTTCTGCGCTGCTCGATATCATCCTCGAGGCGCTGTGCGTCAGTGAGGGGGTGGATACTCACATCCAGACCCGTGAAGGCACCCTCACGGATGAGCTGGAAGACGTCGGCCGCCGCAAGCTGCGCGAGCCCGTGACCGGCTCGCCACCGGCGTGCGGTCACATAGTCCTGGGGAGTTACCAGCACGTCGGAGGGGTGGGACTCGTCTGAGTCGGTCAGCACGGTTGCACCGAGGTGTCGAACCCAGGCCGCAACGAAGCGGTCGGCACCCGACTCGTCGGACGCGATGCGAACACGGTTTCCGCGACCAATGGCGTGGAGTTGTTTGACGATCGTGCGAGCGATCAGTCCGGCGGGAAGAAGACCAGCGGCATCATCGAACGCCACATCCTTCGGAATACCAATCAGATCGCGCTCGCTGGCGATCTGCGGGAACGCGGCCCGGTTGCCCGGAACCCGAAGTGCGACACGGTCACCGGCCGCGAATCCAACCGCTTCCTTGCCGACGGCATCAACGGTTCCCACGGCCTGAACACCGAGGCGGCTGAGCCCTACGGCACCCAGGGTGAGACGAACCTGCCCGAGACCGGGGCGGGGCATGAGCTGGCGCTGGCGCCGAATCGAGATGGGCCGCTTGGGCTTCGGGACGGCGCTGTTCATCAGCGCTGCGGATTCAATTGTCACGGGCGTGCCGTTCGTTTCTGTATGGATGAGGTTATGCATTCTCATCGGGTGAAACGTAGATACGGGAATGGGTATTCCCGTATCTGCCAATTAGAAAATCTTGCCTGGATTCAGGATGTTCTGCGGGTCGAACACGCGCTTGAGTTCGCGCTGCAGGTCGACCTGATCGTCGCCCAGCTCATCACGCAACCAGCGCCGCTTCAGGATGCCGACCCCGTGCTCACCCGTGAGCGTTCCGCCGAGTCGGAGGCAAGCCACGAACATCTCGTTCGCGGCATCCCAGACGGCCGACGGCACATCCGGACCCTCGAACACAAAGTTGGGATGCAGGTTTCCGTCGCCGGCGTGCGCAACGGTCGGGATGACCATTCCGTACTTCTTTTCGATGTCACTGATTGCGGCGAACATCGCGGGAAGCTGGCTGCGCGGAACCGCGACGTCTTCGATGAGCACGGTTCCCTTTGCCGTCATCGCCGGATGGAACTGGCGGCGAATAGCAAACAGCCGCTCGCCCTCGGCGTCATCGGTGGTGATCTCGGCGTCGCCGCCGAGCGATCGGATGATGCTGACCGCGGCCTCGGCTTCCTGGGCCGCACCCGCGCCATCCAATTGCACCAATAGATAGGAGCCGCGCAACCCCAGGTCGAGACCGAGGAATTCGCCGATACCGGTGAGCGCCGACTGGGCGATCAGTTCCATCGCGGCGGGCCGGAGTCGTGATGCAGTGATTACGGCGGAGGCCCGCGCCGCCTCCTCGATGCTCGTAAAGTACGCGCCGATGGTCGCCCTCGGACCAGTAGGCAGTGCCCGGAGCTTCACGGTCGCCTCGACGATGATCCCGAGCGTGCCCTCCGAGCCAATGAGTAGAGCGGTGAGGTCATAGCCCGTGACGCCTTTAACCGTGCGGTGGCCAAGAGTCATCAGGCGTCCGTCGGCAAGAACGATCTTCATTCCCAGCACGGCCTCGCGGGTCACACCGTACTTGGCGCACAGCAGGCCGCCCGCATTGGTGGCGATGTTGCCACCCACCGTCGAGATCGCCTTACTCGCCGGATCGGGCGCGAACCAGAGTCCGCGGGGCGCGAGCGCGGCGTTCAGGTCGTCGTTCAGGATGCCCGGTTGCACGACCGCGAGTTCGTCATCCACATTGATTTCGAGTATCTCGGTCATCGCCAGCGTCGAGAGCACGATCTCGCCCGCGCTGCCGATTGATCCGCCGGCCAGACCCGTGCCCGCACCGCGCGGGACGACCGGAACGGCGTGCTGCGTCGCGATGCGCATGGTCGTCTGCACGTCTTCGATAGTGCGAGCAGTGACAACGGCGAGCGGCGGCGCGGCCGAGACCTGGCCGGAGCGATCAGCACGCACCGTTTCCAGATCGTCCGCGGCGAACGAGACAGCCGGACCGAGAGCAGCTACGAGTTCGTCGCGCACGCTGAGATCGGTCTCAATCATTCAGCCAGCTTACAATTCGGATCCGGGACGGCTGGGTCGGGTTGCACTCGTCCGCATTGTGGTGTCCGATTTCCGCTAGAGCTTGTCGGTGGAGCGTGCAATTCTTGAATCATGACCGGCGCGGACACCCTCCTCTCCGACCGCGTCGACCCGCTATTCGCGCAACGCTATGGCGCACTGTCGTCGCGCGACTCTCGTTTTGACGGACAGTTCATCGCCGGGGTGCACTCCACGGGGATCTACTGCCGTCCGAGTTGTCCGGCGATGACGCCTCACGCTCACAATGTCAGCTTCTACCGAACAGCCGCCGCCGCGCACGAGGCGGGGCTGCGCGCCTGCAAACGCTGCCAACCGGATGCCGTGCCCGGCTCCCCCGATTGGAACCTGCGCGATGACCTCGCGTCCCGCGCGATGCGTCTCATCTCCGATGGTGTCGTCGAACGCGAAGGCGTGCCTGGGCTCGCGAACCATCTCGGCTATACGACGAGACACCTGACGCGCGTACTCGCCGCCGAACTCGGGGCGGGGCCACTAGCGCTGGCGCGGGCTCACCGCGCACAGACCGCGCGCACCCTCCTCGTCGGTACCGACCTCTCGGTCGCCGATGTCGCGTTCGCGGCGGGATTCTCGAGCATTCGACAGTTCAACGACACTGTTCATGCCGTGTACGAGATGACCCCGTCGGAGATACGGAGTAAATGGCTGCGAAGGGGTTTCGATACGCCCCCGCCTTCGGCAGGAGCTACTCAACCAACTACAGGAGCTACTCAACCAACAACGGTTTCGCTGCGACTGCCAGCGCGGGCACCGTTTGACGGTGCCGGGCTCATGCGGTTTCTTGCCGGGCACGCCGTGCCGGGACTCGAGACGGCGAGTGACGAGCTGTATGAGCGCCCCGTTCGTCTGCCGCACGGCATCGGGCGTGTGGCGATCGAACTCGATCCCTCCGGCACGGGCATCCGCTGCACTGCTCGACTCGACAGCGTTGCCGATGTGTCGACGCTCGTTTCGCGCGTTCGTCGACTGTTCGATCTCGACGCGGACTCGTTCGCCATCGACGAGGCACTCAGTGCGGATCCGACCCTCGCGCCGCTCGTTGCCGCGGTTCCGGGCATCCGCCTTCCGGGTTCACTGGACGCCGAGGAGACCCTGTTTCGCACGCTGATCGGCCAGCAGATCTCCGTCGCAGCGGCCCGTACGGTGCTCGGACGACTCACTGCCGAACTCGGCACAGACGGACTGTTCCCGACGGCGACCCAACTCGCGGAGCACGGCCGTGAAGTGCTTCGTGGTCCCGCGTCCAGAATCGACACCGTCGTCGGAGTCGCTGAGGCTCTCGCCGGCGGCGACCTGAAACTCGACCTCTCGACGCCCGTCGACGAATTCGAGGCGAACCTCGTGCGACTCCCGGGGGTCGGCCCGTGGACGGCCGGATACCTCGCCATGCGGGTGCTGGGCAATCCCGACGTGCTACTGGCCAGCGACCTGGTCATCCAACAGAGCGCTGCCGCCCTGGGCCTCCCCGGCACCCCGAAGGCTCTGGGTGCCTACGGCGAGCGCTGGGCGCCATGGCGAAGCTACGCCGCACTTCACCTGTGGCGGGCACGACCGATTTCGGGCGCCGCTGGCTAACATCAGAGGATGACCGCAGCGGCGAATAACAAGAAGGTGAACCCGCGCGAGAACGGAACGCAGGAAGAACGCACTGCCGACGCGATTCCGGATGGCCGCAACGAGACGCAGACCGAACGACTCGATCGCAACTGGTTGCAGCTCGTCCAGGAGTTACGCGTGACCCAGACCGGCACCCAGATCCTGACGGGTTTCTTGCTGACACTCGCCTTTCAGTCCCGGTTTGGCAAGCTTGACCCGGAGCAGGTCGAGATCTATCTCGCCCTGGTCATCCTGGCCGGGCTGACTACCGCGCTGGGCCTGACTCCCGTCGCCATCCATCGCGCACTGTTCCGAAGGCGGGCGATGGCGCAACTGGTTGCGACCGGCGACGTCCTGCTGAAGCTCACGCTGGCGTGCGTGGGGCTGATCCTGACGGGCACGACGCTGTTCATCTTCGCGGTCGTGGTCAGTACGCGGGCGGGCCTCATCGCCGGTGCCGTGACGCTGGTGATCACGGTGCTGCTGTGGATCCTTGTGCCATTTGGCGTTCGTCCCGAGCGCCGGCACCCGCATCCGCGGGCAGAGCCTAGCGACACCGTTTAGGGCCGCAGGCGCCCGCGCGCAACCCCTGCCAATAGTCAGGAGACCCTCGTAGGCTCTTAGTCATGAAGAAGAGCCTGTTTGTCGTCCTTATTGGCCTCGGTGTTGGCTACGTGCTCGGAGCACGCGCCGGCCGGGAGCGCTATGACCTCATCGTCGATAAGGTCACCGGGGTCTGGGAAGACCCGCGCGTGGCGAAGGCACGTCGTGAGGCCGCACGGTATGCGCGCGAACAGGCACCGGTGCTGCGCGATAAAGCGCAGGCCGTAGCCAAGGCTGCGCCCGGTGTTGTCGCGGATCGCGCGAAGGATGTCGCCGCTGCAGCAAAGGACGTCGCGGACCGCACCGTCGCGACTACGCGCCGCGTCGCTGATCGCACGACGACGGCCGCAACCACTGCCGCCGCCGCCGCCGCGAGCCGCGTCGGTCACGTGCGCGACTCCGTCCTCGAGGACGACGACGAGCAGTAGTTCCTTTACAACCTGGGTAGTGCTGGAGCGTCAGTCCTGGTCTGACGATTCGCGCAGCGCCGCTGTGCGCTCCGCGCTGGGGATGATCGCAATCGTGTCCGTCGCGGCCTGAATACCGGAGAGACGCTCGGGTGAAAGTACTCGCGCGACGTCCTCCGCCGACATCAGTCCCGCCTCGACGACCAGTTCGGCGATCGACGCGCTGGTCGTGAGCGCGGTATGCGCGAGGGTCGCAGAAGCCGCATAGCCGATGTACGGCGTCAGGGCTGTTACGACGCCAACGCTGGAACCGACCTGCTGTGACAGGCGCAACTCATTCGCTGTGATGCCAACTACGCAGTTGATACGAAGAGTGCGGCAGGCATTGGTCATCCACTCGAGCGACTGCAGGATGCTGTGGGCGATGACCGGCTCGAACGCGTTGAGCTGCAACTGTCCGGCTTCGGCGGCCGCCGTGACGGTCGCATCGGCCCCAATGACCGAGAACGCGACCTGGTTCACTACCTCCGGGATCACCGGGTTGACCTTGCCGGGCATGATGCTCGACCCGGCCTGACGCGGTGGCAGGTTGATCTCGCCGAGACCCGCCTGCGGACCACTCGACGTGAGTCGCAGGTCGTTACAGATCTTGGACAGTTTGACTGCCGCGCGCTTCAGCGTGCCGCTCAGCGTCATGAAGATGCCCGCGTCCGAAGTGGCCTCGATGAGGTCCGGGGCGGTCTCCATCTCGATACCGGTGACCTCGACCAGATGCTTGCGAACGAGCTCCGCGTACCGGGGGTCGGCCGTAATACCCGTGCCGATCGCAGTGGCGCCCATGTTGATCTCGTTGAGCCACGGGATGACCTCGCTGAGGCGGTCGTAGTCCTCGTGGAGCGTGACCGCGAAGCCGGTGAATTCCTGACCGAGGGTCATCGGCACGGCATCCTGCATTTGGGTGCGCCCCACCTTGAGAATGTGGGCGAACTCCTTGCCCTTGTCGGCGAAGGATGCGGTCAATAGTTTGTGCTCGGCAAGAAGTCGCTGCAGTGAAAACACCATCGCCAACTTGATCGCCGTCGGATACACGTCGTTCGTGGACTGGCTCCGGTTGATGTCATCGATGGGATGAAGGCTCGAGTAATCGCCACGCGGAAGACCCATGACTTCGAGGCCACGATTGGCAATGACCTCGTTAGCGTTCATGTTGGTCGAGGTACCGGCGCCGCCCTGGATGACACCGACTACGAACTGGTCGTGCCAGCGGCCGTCTACGATCTCCTGGCAGACCTGCTCGATGATGTCCGCCTTCTCGGGGGTCAGGTCACCGAGCTCGCGGTTCGCGCGCGCTGCAGCCTGCTTCACTCGCGCGAGCGCGACGATCAGGTCGGGATAGTTGAAGATGGCCCGGCGGGTAATCGGGAAGTTCTCAAGAGCACGCGCCGTGTGGATGCCCCAGTAGGCATCCGCAGGAACTTCTCTGGACCCCAGTGAATCGGTTTCGGTGCGGGTAGCGGGGGCAACAGCGAGATCTTCGCTACCGATTGCCGGCCCGTTCGGGATTGTTGCCGTGCTAGTTGTGGTGGGTTCGTTGGTCGACATTGTGTGGTCTTCCTCGATTTCCGTCATCGTCGCTTGTGGCGTCGTATTCATCGTGCAATCTCCTTTGATTGGCGATTGAACAGTTTACGTTGCCTCGGCTGGATGTGGCCCTAGAGCCTGGCGAAGAAGGGTGCGAAGTACGGAATGACCAGGCACACGCCGACCGCGACAACGAGGGCGCAGACGGTGAAGCACGCGATGCCCAGACCGCGGCGACTGCCGTCGGTCTCGGGACCCGCAAACCGCACCCCCAGTGAGAACAGGACAACGACGCCGCATCCGCCCGCGAGCGCTCCGAGCGTAACCACGAGAAAACTGCTCCACTCGATCATGGCTCGACACCCTTTGCCGGTGCCGCCCGTGTCGCGGCGGCGGCAGCAGTGGCCGCGGCAGCTGCGAGCTTTGCCTTATTGCCGCGCGGCTTGGGACGCACGAAGTGCGCGGGATTGGCGTGGGCCAGGTCGTGGGCGGTCACTCGCGAGCGCCGCGAGATCAGGAAGATCGCGACAAAGATTAGCGTCGCAACCACGGCATCGAACAGGATGCCCCACCAACCGAAGTGAGCGACCAGCGCCGCGAGAGCCCCGACCGCCGCAGCCGCGGGAATCGTGATCACCCAGCCGAGCGCAATCCGCCCCGCGGTGCGCCAGCGCACCGACGCGCCTTTTCGACCGATCCCCGTGCCGATCACGGAACCCGACGCCACCTGAGTGGTCGACAGTGCGAACCCGAGGTGGGTCGAAGCCAGAATCGTCGCCGCGGTCGCCGCCTCGGCCGCGAAGCCCTGCGCGGGCTCGATGTCGGTAATGCCGTGCCCGAGCGTCTTGATGATGCGCCAACCACCCGTGTACGTACCCATCGCGATGGCCAGCGCGCAGACCAGAATGACCCAAAACTGCGGAGACGAGTTCGCGGGCTGCAGGCCGCCCGCGATCAGAGTGAGCGTGATGACGCCCATGGTTTTCTGGGCATCGTTCGTGCCGTGCGCGAGTGACACTAAAGAAGAGGTAAAGATCTGCCCGACCCGGAACCCGTCGCGCTGTCGCTTCTTGGTGGTCGCGTAGGCGATGCGGGTCGCGAGAAATGACACGAGCCCGGCAACGATGGGCGCCAGCACGGCCGGCAGCACGATCTTCGACAGCAGCACTGTGAGATTTAGCGAGGCGAACCCGGCACCCACAATGGCGGCGCCGATGAGTCCGCCGAACAGCGCGTGGCTCGAACTCGACGGCAATCCGAGCACCCACGTGACCAGATTCCACAGAATCGCTCCAAGAAGCCCCGCGAAAATCAGGGTCGGGGTGATCAGAACGCCGCTCGGACCCTCGTTAATCAACCCACCAGAGATGGTGTTCGCGACGGTGGTCGAGAGAAAGGCGCCAACGAGGTTCAATACGGCGGCGATCCCGACCGCCACGCGCGGCCGAAGAGCGCCCGTCGCGATGGGGGTCGCCATGGCGTTTGCGGTGTCGTGAAATCCGTTTGTGAAGTCGAAAAAGAGGGCTAGTGCGATGACCAGCGCGACCATGAGCTCGATATTCACTGCGGTCGAGCATACCGTCGGCGATCCCCCGGGCAACCCGAACCGCAGAGGGCTCCGAATACCCATGTGGATGCGTCTAGTCGACTCGACGGGTGCGCTATGGCGCGCGCCCCGATACGCTGTTCTCGACAGTCGATAAAGGCTCTTTATCCACAAGCGGCCCGCGTTTTGGGGGGCGCTGAACGCTGTCGCTTTCGACAGCCAGTAAATAGAGTGCTTGAAACCCACCTGATCCACCGCACGTGTACCAGAGAAACCAAGCCCGAAACCACAGACCACAGTCCCGCAAGCAGAAATTACCGGGGGTAATTACAAGGTGAACGACGACAACGGCTTCGGAGTACCAGCAGGATGGTATCCCGATCCGCTCGGTTTGCCGCAGATGCGGTGGTGGGATAACCATGGCTGGACCGAGCACACCACGGAGGCACGCGCTCCCATCGTGATCCAGGAAGCCAAGCTTGCCTGGGCAGACGATGACGCGATCGACGAGCTACCGACGCGTCGTGAACGCCGTGAGGCCGAGCGTGGAAGTGCGGTAGACGGTGGGTCCGAGACCTCCGTGCCGACCGCAGATTCGCTTCTTCAGCTTGAGCCGCCGTCGTGGGATGAACTTCCCGCGGACGAGCCAGCTCCCAACATCCTGCCCGTTCCCGAATTTGTCGGATCCGTGCCGCAGATGGCACCGTCCGTTGTCACGCCAGCTGCCCCTGCCGCAGCGCAGACTTTCGCCCCGGCCGAGCCCGTTCACACCGAATACGCTCAAACTCCTGTCGCCCAGACGGCACAGCCCGCCGCGGTTCACGCGCCCGGCACCCCATACGCGACCGGAACGGCTCCGAGCACCAACACCCTCGGCGCCTGGGTCATTGCCCTGCTGCCGCTCGTTCAACTACTCGGAACGCTCCTCGTGGTTTCTGCCGCGGGTTCGGGCGGCACCAACGTCGGTGTCATCCTGACGATCCTGGCCCTTCCTTACTTCATCTCGATCCCGTTCGCGATCTCCGACCAGCGTGCACTCAAGAAGCACGGATACGACAACCCAGCCTCCTGGCTGTGGGTGTTCGCGTCGGGTCCGATTTACCTGATTGCGCGGGCAATTCGTATCGTTATGCGCGCAGGCAACGGCTTCGCGCCGATCCTCGTCTGGGGCGCACTCGTGCTGCTGCAGATTGGTTCGGTCGTCGCGGTGCCCGGACTTGTTATCGCGGCTCTGCCGCAGACCTTCTCCGACCAGGCCGCTCAGTCGATCCAGAACGCCGCCACGGTGTTCGGTCCGATTACCAGCGTGACCTGCCCCGCTCCTCCTGCGACCGTCATGGGCCAGGAATTCACGTGCACCCTCTACCGCATTGGCTCTGGCCAGACGTACAAGGTCACGGCCGCTCTTGAGCGTGAAAACGGCTGGATTGCCTGGCAGGTTCACGACTGGGGCGACTACAGCATGACTCACTAGTCACCGTCGTTACGGCCAGCCGCAACGGCTTGCCCGGATACCCGGTAGTAGCGTTATTGCAGGGATTCCCTAGGTCCCATCCAACGACGGGTTCTTGAGTTCGAGAACCCCTCGAAACCCCGAAGGCGGTTCCGCACGTGTCACTAACTTCTGCGTCAGGCGGCGGAGGCGCAGTAACGCCAGGCTGGTACACGGATCCACACGATCCGCGACAGCTTCGTTGGTGGAGCGGTGAGGGCTGGACCGAGCACGTATCGCCGGGTTCCGGGGGCGCGCAACAGGGGGCGGGGGCAGCTGATGCAGCTCAGCCCGCGGGTGATACACCACTTCCGTCTCGTCGCGCTCTTCGCGAGCCCTCAACCGAAGCCAGCGACGCTACTGCGGCCGCAGAATCGGCGCTCGCGGCCCAGGCGGCGCAGCAACAGGCCGTCGCAGCGCAACAAGCACAAGCACAGGCTGATCAGCAGGCTCAGGCAGCCGCCCAACAGGCCGCCCAGCAGGCAGCAGCTCAACAGGCCGCCCAGCAGGCAGCAGCTCAGCAGGCGGGCCAGCAGGCAGGCCAGCAGGCAGCATTTGGTGCCGAGCAGGCCGCTCCGGCCCAATATGCCGCTCCAGTGGCTGCCGAGCTACCGTCTGCGCCTGTACCGACACTTCCGGTCGCTCAGACGAGCTTCCTCGAGCAGCAGGGTTATGCGCCGCTCGACGGCACGGCGCCCACCGCAGCGGGTGGATGGCCCGGGCAGCCAGTCCAATCAGCGCAGCCCGCCCAGACTCTTCCGCCCGTGCAAGCGACTCAGCCGAGCGCGTGGGACCAGCCCGTCCAGCCCGAACAGCCCGTCCAGCCCGAACAGCCGGTGCAGCTCGTGCAACCGCTCCAACCCGCTGCTGCTCAGCCAACCGCATGGGACCAGCCAGTGCTACCCGTGCAGCCCGTGCAGCCCGTGCAGCCCGTGCAGCAGAACTGGGGCGCGCCAGCACCGGCGACCGATGGGATGGACAGCCTGTTTGGCACCGCTCCATCCGACCAGGTCGCCGCACAGTCCCCGCAGAGCAACCAATGGGGGCTTTCGCCCGCGGGTCCTGACACCAGTTCCCGAGAGCGCACCGATGAGGTTGCCGGCTCCTCGTCGTTCTGGGCATGGCTCATCGCCATTTCACCGATTCTGGCGGCCGGATCCGTTGCCTACGTCTTGCTGACCACGAAGTCCGCGTTCACCGACTGGCCGTTCGAGGCGGCAGTGGCCGCCCCCTACCTGTTGGTGCTGTTGTTCGCCCTTGCCGACCGCGCCGTTTTGCTGAATCTGGGACACTCGCAACCTCGAAGCCCCGGCTGGGCGCTTCTCAGCGCCCCGATATACCTCATCGTGCGCGCGGGTGAGACCCGCCGTGAGGATGGTTCCGGCACGGCGTTGATGGTGGCCTGGTTCATCAGCTTGATCGTTGCAGTTGGCGGAATTGTTGGATACGGCTTCCTGACCCATCACGCGCTGATCGCCGGCCTTCCGACCTAGTTCGCATCGTAGCCGTCAAGCAATCGCACCCCGGTGCGATGCGAGAGCAGTTGTGCTCGCAGGGTGACTGCCTGTTCGGCACATTCTTTTCGTAGGCTTCGAACCCACGCGTCGTCGTGAGCGCTCAGGGTCGAGGGACCGTAGCGTTCGAGAACGAAGATCACGGCGCTGGCGCCGATCTGCGCCATCACTTCGCGCACCCGCTCGACAACCCGACTCGATTCATCGTCGGTTGGCTCAGACGGCAATCCCTCGATCGGAATGAGGATCGGTAGCTGTAGCTCGAACTCATCAAGGAACAGCAGCCAGAGTTGCCGGGAATTCGCACGCCCGATCAGGTCGGCCACACGGCGCTCGATGTCGTGGTCGCTAGTGAGGGGCAGGAGCGCGGATTCTTCGTAGGGAATAGCCATGGGCGCCAGCATTGTGCGCGTGGGCGAACACCACGAGATCAGTGTTCTGTCCATTGGACACAAGGCTTTTTTCCGTGCCGGTGTAGGAGTAGTCGAGTCGGCGCGACAAGAATGGCTCCATGTCGAAAACAGCACTCGCCCTGCTCAACCGGCCCTCGGCCGACACTCCCCCACACAATCCGGGAGCACCGGATTATGAACTAGTGGATCCGCAGGTGCCCCACCTGTCTGTGCTCGATCTCGCGGCAACCCGCGGTGACGGAATCTTCGAGGCGCTCGGCGTGACATCCGGTCATCCGCACTCCCTCGACGCGCACCTGCGCCGTTTTGCGTCATCGGCAGCAAAACTGGACCTTCCCGCCCCCGACGAGAAGGCCTGGCGCTCCGCAATAGGCGCCGTCATCGCGGAGCTCGGCGACACGACGGATGCTCTCATCAAGTTGGTAATGACCCGAGGGGTGGAGGGCGACCCCGAAGCTCGCCCGACCGGCTGGGTCTATGGCTGGCCGGGGGCGGATCACGCCGCGGCCCGCACGAACGGCATTGCCGTCATCACCCTCGACCGCGGCTACCGTCACGACGTCGAGCAGACTTCTCCGTGGCTTCTCGCCGGCGCCAAGACGCTGTCATATGCGGTCAACCGAGCCGTTCTGCGCGAGGCAGCGCGTCGCGGCGCCGATGACGTGATCTTTGTCAGTTCAGACGGGTTTGTGCTCGAGGGTCCCACGTCCAGTGTGCTGTTTCGGCGGGGTAATACTCTTCTCACCCCCGGCACAGGATTGGGCATCCTCGACGGAACGACGCAGGGTGATCTGTTCGACTGGGCACAGTCGCAGGGCATGCAGACCGGATTCGAACAGTTGACACCCTCGGACCTCGGTCGAACGGATGCCCTCTGGCTGGTCTCGAGCGGCCGCCAAGCCGCACCCATCCGCGTATTCGATGGTCTGCCACACGAGATCGATCACGAACTCAGCGCGGCGATGAACGCGTACCTGCTGGGCAGGAAGACGTAGCCGCAATAACCCCTCAAAAGGGAAAAGCACACTGTGCTTGTTTGGTTCGCGCTTTTCCCTTAAAAGGGAAAAGCACGAACAGGGTTACGGGGCGGCGGCTCTTAGAAATGCGAAAGTTCAAACCCGGTTAGCTACCCCCGTATTTCACCAGGTGTTCTTCGCCGAGCCGCCGCACCCGAGTGTCCCCTGCAGTGCTGGTATTACGTTATGGCGGAGGTGGTATTCGTCGCTCCCCCCAGTGCGGGTAACCCCCGGTTGAGGGCCATACCGCGTGGTCTGTCCGCATCTACAGGCCTGTCTGTGCGCATCAATTCACAGTCCTGAAACCTCAAGGGGTGCCTGCGCGAATTATGGTGCGGGTAGGGTCGAATGATGGTCGAGATCCCGTTACCGGACGCACTGATGGCGTGGATTCCGCGCCAGCGCTGGTACGCGGGCAAGGGCCAGGGCGCTTCTCTCACCCAGCGCGGGGGCTGGAATGTGACCTGCGAGAGTGCGGAGATCCTCACCTTTTACGTCCTCGATCGACAGGACAGCGGGGCGACGCTCTACCAGGTTCCGATCACCAGACGCGCTGCTGCGCTTGAAGGAATTCGCCCCATCTGGCACGACAAGCACGGCTACTACTACGACGCGCCGCACGATCCGGCCTACGCCGTCGCGATCCTCGACCTGATCGCGACCGAAAGCGAGACGGGTGGATCTCGCGGACATCGCCAGCCCGGCACACAGCCGGTCACCGTCACCGCGAGCGCGGTACTCAACGGCGAACAGTCGAACACGTCAATCATTTGTCGCACCCGGGATGGCTCCCCCGTGATCCTCAAGGTATTTCGCGCGATGCACGCCGGCGACAATCCGGATGTTGTGCTGCAGTCCGCGATCTCGGCGACCGGCTCTGCACTCGTGCCGGCCTCCGTTGGCTACGTGTCTGGCCAGTGGCCGGATCGGTCACAACCCGACGGCGTTGCCCACGGTCATCTGGCGTTTGCGCAGGAATTTCTCGAAGGGGCGGAGGACGGCTGGCGGGCGGCGCTCCGAGCGGCGACGGCCGGCGAGGACTTCTCACTGCGAGCGAGGCGCCTCGGGCAGGCGACCGCCGAACTGCACGCAACCCTGGCCACCGCGCTGCCAACCCGCGAAGCCGAGATATCGGACCAAGCTCGTCTGCTGGCCGCAATGCACGCCCGTGCGGATGCCGCGCTCGACGCCGTGCCCGCGCTCGAGGAGTTTCGCGACGCGATCGACGCCGCACTGAACACCGTGCGCGGGTCTCCGTGGCCTCGCCTTCAACGCATTCATGGTGATTACCACCTCGGGCAGGTGCTCGCAGTAGGCGACGAATGGGTGATCGTCGATTTCGAGGGTGAACCGCTTCGCCCGATGAGCGAGCGCAGCGAACTCGATCTGCCGCTGCGTGATGTCGCCGGGATGCTTCGATCGTTCGACTACGTCGCGGGCGCGGTGCTTCACGCCGGTGGGCAGGCGACCGAGCTGGGCGCGACGGAGCTGGGCGCGACGGATTGGGCCCAGAGCGCTCGAGCAGCGTTCCTCGCTGGCTACGCCGAGTCGGCCACGCTCGCTGAGGGTGCACTAAACCCGGGCGGCGGTCTGCTTGACGCTCTCGAGCTCGATAAAGCCCTCTACGAAGCCGTCTACGAGGCCCGCAACCGCCCAGACTGGCTGCGCATCCCGGTCGAGGCGGTACAGCGGCTGGCGAGCTTCTCGGGACTGCGCGGCGCGACATCTAACCGCTAGTCGCACCTCTCGTACGGCAGCTCAAGGCTGTACCGCATAGAGCTTTAGCGCATAGAAACCTATCCTGCAAGGGCTGGCACCCCCGAACGGCTGACGTTGTACTTGTCGCATGACGAACATCGCCGAACGGCCGAGTAGAACCAAGCTGACGGCTCGCCAGCTGGCGAGCCTGCGCTCGCAACTCGAGGCTGATCGTGAGCGCACGGGAATGCACATCGACACCGTTACCGACGAAATGGGGGCCTTCGTCACTGCCCGCCGCGATACTGCGACCGACGACGAGCATGACCCCGAGGGCCCGACCCTGGCCTTTGAGAGGTCGCAAAGCTCCGCGATTCGGGGCCAGTCGCAGCAGCACCTGGTTGAGATCGACATCGCCCTGCTACGAATGGATGAGGGTCGATACGGGCTCTGTAAGTCGTGCGGCAACGAGATTGCCCTCGGTCGGTTGCAGGTGCGTCCTCAGGCCGCGCTCTGCATTTCGTGTGCGGAACACGTCCGCTAGCGACTTCTGCCCCATTTCGGGGTGCTAAGACCCCCCTTTTGGCCGCGTGGCGATCACCATCTGTTCACGTTTTGATGATCGACTTGGCACTGTGCCAACACACGCGGGGCCAACACGAGCGGGCGAATACCCGCGGCCGGACCACTTCCTGCTACACCTCAGCGACACGCATCTTCTGGCCGGAGACGGACGTCTCTACGATCGCGTCGACAGCCAACGCCATCTGCGCGAACTGTTTGAGCAGATTGAAGCGTCCGACGGTCGACCCGAGGCGATCATCTTCACCGGGGACCTCGCCGACCGCGGAGAACCCGAGGCGTACGACCGGCTCCGCGAAATCGTTGAGCCCGCCGCGGCACGACTCGGTGCCGAGGTGATCTGGGTCATGGGCAACCACGATGAGCGGGCGGCGTTTCGCACCCACTTGCTCGGGGAAGTCGGCACCACCCGCCCGGTCGACCGTGTCTATGACGTGAATGGTTTGCGCGTTATCGCTCTCGACTCAACCGTGCCAGGACATCACCACGGTGAGGTTACGCCCGACCAGCTGGACTGGCTGGCCGAGGAACTCTCCTACTCGGCGCCCCACGGCACGATTCTGGCGATGCATCACCCGCCGCTGCCGAGCGTGCTGGATCTGGCGGTACTCGTGGAACTCCGCGACCAGTCCGGGCTTGCCGAGGTGCTGTTGGGAACTGACGTTCGCAGCATCCTCGCGGGGCATCTGCACTATTCGTCCACCGGCACGTTCGCGGGAATTCCGGTCTCGGTAGCATCCGCAACCTGTTACACGCAAGATCTGGCCGTGCCCGCCGGTGGCACTCGCGGCCGTGACGCGGCCCGCGCCTTCAACCTCGTGCACGTCTATGGCGGCACAATCGTGCACTCGGTTGTTCCGGTTGGCGACAGCCCCGTGCTCGACTATGTCGATGCAGCCGAGACTCGGCGGCGACTCGAAGCGGCGAATGTTGTTATCGCCGGCCCGGTAAACGCGCCCGTGCTCGCGGAGCCGGCTATGACGATGCGGGCTCCTGCGCGGGTGTGAGCTGACCTGATTCGGTGCTCTGACCTGATTCGACATCTGGGCGTTCCCATGGCGCGGGGATCGGGAAATAGCTGTTCAGAAAGTCGAGTACCGCGGCGATCCGCGTCTCAATCGAGATCTCGGGTGCGCTTCCGTCGTTGAGGCAGAAGAAATCCTGGCTGCGACCCCGCAGCAGGCGCGTCATTTGGCGAAGCGACGAAGTGAGTGTGGTTTCGACGTACTTGACCCTGGCGTTCGTCTGCACGACCGCGCGACCCGTCATGAGCGCGTAGTAGTGGTACAGCGAGTTGGTCACCGAGATGTCGGTTGCCGCGCGGAACGGGCTGGCGGCAGTACGGGCGAAGTCCGTGGCGAACTCGCGCTCCATCTCGAACAGGACGCTGCGACGCAACGGCGTCGGGGCGTGCTCGAGATGACGTGTCGTGACCTTTCCGAAGCGCTCGAGCAACAGAGCGCGATTCACCCGCGCGGCGTTCTCGAATCCGCTGCGCTCGGGTGAGTTCTCACCGAGCCCGATTCGCGTGGTGGCCTCGATAAATTTCGTGATGCCACCTGGCGAGAAGAACATCTCGGGGCTCACCGGACGCGCGAAAAACATGTCGTCGTTCGAGTAGAGAAAGTGCTCGCTCAGTCCGTCGATGTGGTGCAACTGGCTCTCGATCGCGTGCGAGTTGTGCGTCGGCAGATCACTCCGGTCGAGGAAGAACGCGCTACTCGGCACGATCGTGACCCGGGGATGTTCGTCGAGCCACGCGGGCGTCGGAGAATCCGTCACGATGAAGATGCGGCGAATCCACGGAGCGAACAGATAGACGCTGCGAAGCGCATAGCGCAGTTCGTCGAGCTGGCGGTAGCGGGCGGCCGAATCGTCGCCGACACCCACGACGTAGCTCTGCATGCGCAGCGCACGCATCCGCTGGAATTCGGCGGAGGAGCCGTCTACCCACGAGAACACGATGTCAATGTCGAACGTGATGTCGCTCGCGAGCGGGTCGAACATCCCGGCGAACGTGTTCCACTCGCGACCGAAGCGTTGCACCGTGGCGTCGATGGCTTCCTCGCGCGGCAGGGTGGAGCGCATGATCGCGTTGGGACCGGGCGCAACAATCTCGTCGGGCCCGAAGTCCCAGAACTCGAGCCGGATGGCCGACGCGGCACCGTACCGAAGGCGGCCCGCGAGGTCTACGCGCGGGCGGAACAACTGAAGGATTCGCGCTTTGCCGCCTCCCGCGAGCTTGCCATCGGCAATCAGGAGCGCGGCATTCCGGCCACTCTTCGAATAGAACGGCTCGTTTTCAAATGCCGCAGAAAGCGCTGCCGTGACAGCACGACGACGCGACCGATCGACAGCCAGGATTGGGATAGCACCCTCGCCACGAATCAGCAGATATTCGATGTTCGCGGCGCTGAGGGCATCGGCGATCGCGTAGAGATCTTCGACCGCGGCCTGGGTTGGCGTGAGGGACTCGTTCAGAAGGGTGAGCTGCCCCTTGCGAACCACGACGTCGGTCCGATGGAAATCCCGAAGACCCGTAACCGGGTCGACGATGCGAAGTGGAGATTCGTTCGCTGGTTGGGTCACTCGAGGGCGCCGGCCAGAAGACTCACAAGAGCTCCCAGCTGCACGCTGCCTTCCGCCGTGATCTCGATATCCGAACCGTCTAGCGCGCGGGCAGCAAGCCCCGCCTTACTGTCGATGAGCTCTGCGATCTTGGCGTCGATGGTTTGCGCGGCAATAATGCGCCAGGCGGTCACCGGCAGCTCCTGGCCGATGCGGTGCACCCGGTCGATAGCCTGAGTCTGTTCGGCGCTGGTCCAGCTGAGCTCCGCGAGGACGACGTTGGACGCAGCCTGCAGGTTGAGGCCGACACCGGCCGCGGTCAGCGACGCAACGACAACGGAGACGGCGGGATCCTGAGCGAAAGCGTCGATCGCGGCCTGCCGTGCCTTTGGCGTCTGGTCGCCACGAATAGAGACGGTACCAAGCCCGGCCTTGCGGAAGTGCGCCTCAGCGGTGTCCATGACGTCGATGTGCTTCGCGAAAAAGACCACCTTGCCGACGTTGCGGGCAAGCTGAGCGGTGTAGTCGGCCGCGAGACCGGCCTTCGCCTGACCGATCTTGCGCACCATGGTGAAGACGTTCTCGCCGGTCTTCGCCGACTTCGACTCCTCGAGCTCCTCGTGCGCAACCGCGCGGATGAGGCGTTCTTTGGCTGCTTCGTCAAATTCTTCGTCCGATTTCCGCAGCGCCAGACGACGCTGGTAACGATCAACCAGACGGGCGGTGAGCGCCGCCTCAGCGTCGCGGATAGAGCGGCCAAGGTCGTCGTCGAGTTCGACCGGGATGTCGGCAACGCGACGGGCGGGAATGTCTGCGGCGACATCCACCTTCTTGCGTCGCACGATGCCCATATCGATCACGGCCTGACGCGCTTCGGAGAAGAATCCGAAGTCTGCCGGCGTGAGCCCGGTGTCTTCGAGCTTGTCCATGAGCACGGGCAGCGGCTTCTTCTCATCGATCCAGCCGAGGAACTGCCAGATCGCGCGGAAGTCATCGATCTGGTTGATTAGTGGCGTACCGGTGAGCGCCATGAAGAGCGCCTTCGGGCTGCTGGCCCGAATGCTCTTTGCGAGCGACAGAACGTGCTTGGATCGCTGGCTCGTGAGGTTCTTAATGAAGTGCGCCTCGTCGACGACCATGCCCTTGAAGCCAAAACGGCCGAGCCAGCCGACGTGCCGATCGAGCACCTCGTAGTTGACGATCACAACATCGCTGAAGGCGTCGACATCGTTGCCATCACCGTGCACCACGGTCGCGGTGCGCTGCGGAGTCCACAGGGCAACCTCGCGCGCCCAGTTCGTCTTGACGACGTTCGGAACGACAACGAGCAGAGGATACGAGTTGGAGACGGATGCGGCGAGCAGCGCCTGCGCCGTCTTGCCGAGGCCGGGCTCGTCGGCGAGCAGGAAAGTACGGTGGCCGGCCTTGACCTCTTCGACGAACCGGGCCTGGTGGCGCATGAGCTCCAGTTTGCCCGGAGTCTTCAACGAGTTCGCCTCCGGCAACTCCATGCTGGCCGCTCCCCCGCCGGCGCCATACTCGAAGGCGCGGAACAGGGGCTCAATAAGCTCCCAATTGGCGAGCTGGTTGACCCGCACGGGCTTCTGCGCGACGGCGCTGAAGTCGGGGGCGAGGAACGGATTCGACATCTGAAGCTGACGCACCGACTGCGGAATGACCTGCTTCTCGGCGGCGAGATCCTTGGGTGCCGGCTCGGTCGTGATGATGAGCTCGTCGGGGCTGAGCTCCATGCCCGCGGCGAGCAGGAGATCACGGCGCAGCGCCTTGGCAGCGGCCGTGACGGGCGCGTCATCCGCGAGCAGTGCGATCAGGCTGGTGTCGCGAGCAGCCGTCTTCGCGAGGATGCCGGCGAGGCCATCCAGACGTTTCTGTTCGTTCGCGCGCTCGGCCTCGCTCAGTGTGGGGTCGGCCTTGACGCGGGCCCGCTCTTCGCGCAGCAGCAGAGCCGCAACCTGGAAGCGTGCACGGTTGGCGGGCTTGAGTGGGCCCTTTTGAACAGCGGCCTCGACCTCACGCGCGGCGCGTGCGAGAACAGGAATGACGCCCTGATCGTCGGCTCCGCGGGAACGGCGACGCTGCTGTGGCGCTCCCGTGCGAGATCCGGACGAACCGGAGTTACGTCCCTCGGACGAGCGGGATCGCTGACGTTGGCCAGGCTGAGCCGGTCCAGATGCCAAGTGTGTCTCCTAGCGCTGTGCCTTCGTGCACAGCGATGCTGTATCTAACAAGTCTGTTTCTGACAAGTTCTGTTTCTGACAAGTTCAGTTTCTGACAAGTACTGCCGGGTACGACGATCATTGGGAAGGGCGAACCCAGTCGCATGATCGGCACCAACCCGGAGGTCCAGACCCATTTCGCGGCGCGAATGGTGGTTCCGTTTGGTGCTGGTACCTAGTGTACGCGCTTTTTGGCGTTGCGGTCGTCCGGGTTAGGGACTTTCACCAGCACACCGACGACCAGAAACACGACCGCCGCGACATACTGCGCGATCAGCCATCCGATCCAGTGGTGCCAGTTGATCGGCCAGATCGGGTTCCACGCGACCACCATCCCGGCGAGAATCGGCAGCCACCACCACTGTTTCGCCTGCCACGCGTAGACGGCCACGATCGCGGCGAGAACCGCGACTCCCACCTGGAACCAGTAGTAGGTGCCGGTATCCAGAAGAGCGAGGCCGGCGAGAAGCACAATGGCTCCGAGGATGCCCGGAGCGAGGGCGGTGCGGCGGAATGACTTGGTCGGATAGCTGGACATCACCTCCAAGGCTAGCCACACAGTGCCAGCCAAGAGCAAAGTTAGGCAATGACTACCCATATTGGGCGGTTCCCTGCGACACCTATCGTGACTGTCAGACCCCTAACACGTAAGGACAATGGCCATGGGCTTCTTTGGAAATCTAATCGGATCCGCCGACAATTCCGTTCTTCAGAACGGCATCCTCGGCCGCGGCGAGATCACCAATCTCGAGATGAGCGGAATGACGCTGCAGACCGGCAACGGCCTCGTCGAGCGTAAGTGCACGATTACCGCAAACGTATTTCTCGACAACACCCCGATGTTCGTTGCCACCATCGTGCAGCGCGTGCAGGAGATCGTCATCCCGCAGCTGTCGTCGGGCAGCGCGGTCGTCGCGGTCCGGGTCGATCCGGCCGACCACTCCAAGGTTGCCATCGACTTCAGTTCCGAGGTGCCCGAGGTCACCCTCGCGCGCACGACCGACAACGCCCACAGCGCCGCGTACCTGCTCGCGAACGGCAAACCCATCAAGGTCGTTCTGGTCGGCAATCAGCCGCTCGGCAAGAAGAATGCCGACGGCGTCGAGATGTACGCACTACAACTCACCGCCTACGAGGGCGTCGATACGCCCTACCAGTTGACCGTGGGAAACCCGGTGCCGGCCAGCGCGTTGCCGCTGCTGTTCCCCGGCTCAAAACTGCACGCGAGACTTGGCGATGACCCGAATGCCGTGGTCGTTGACTGGGCGGCAGGATCGGCGGCTTAAGCTGGCCGGGTGACCCCGGTCGAACGATTTCGCGCGTTGCTGCGCATCCCCACGATCTCGAGGCTTGATACCGAGCAGATCGAATGGCAGCAGTTTGACCGGTTTGTCACCCTCCTACCCCAGTTGTACCCAGGGGTGCACACATCGCTCACGCGCGAAATCGTTGCCGAACACTCGCTTCTCTATCGGTGGAAAGGCGCCTCGGACGAGTCGCCCACCGTTCTTCTGGCCCACTACGACGTCGTCGCCGCCAGTGATGAGAGGTGGGAGCATCCCCCCTTCGGTGCCGAACTCACCGGAGAGGGGGACGCGACCGAGCTGTGGGCGCGCGGGTCACTGGATGACAAGGGCGCGTTGGTCAGCATCCTCGAGGCCGTCGAGCGGTGCGTGTCCGAGGGATTTGTGCCCGCTCACGATGTCTACCTGAGCTTCGGACACGACGAGGAGACCACGGGGTCGGGCAGTCAGGCCATTGTCGCGCTGCTCGAGCAACGCGGCATCCGGCCGGCGCTGCTGGTGGATGAGGGCGGCGCGGTGGTCGAGGGAATCTTCCCTGGCGTGGACGCGCCGATCGCCGTGGTCGGCGTGAGCGAGAAAGGCATCACGTCGGTCGAGCTGACGGTGCTCCAGGATGGCGGTCACGCGTCCACTCCCCCGCGACTGAGCGCCACAGCGAGGTTGGCGCACGCAATCGTGCGGCTGAACGCGTCGCCGTTTCGCGCACGTTTCTCGCCCACCAACCTCGAGATGATTCGCACGGTCGGCGCGCACGCGCGCCAGCCCTACCGGTGGCTTTTCACACAGCAGTGGCTCACGCGCGGCATCCTGCTAGCGCTGTTCTCACGCCTGGGCGACGAAACGCGCGCCATGGTGCGAACGACTGCCGTAGTCACTCGGCTGTCCGGAAGCGATGCCGAGAACGCGCTCGCCGAGAAGGCAACCGCGACCGTCAACATGCGGGTCGCAGTCGGGTCGACCGTCGCCGAGTCCGTCGAGCACATCCGTCGCGCGATTCGGGATGACCTCGTTCTCGTCACCCCGCTGAATCCGTCCGAGCCCTCTCCCATCTCCCCGACCACTGGTGCGCAATGGGATGCCGTGCGTGGCGCGATCCTTGCGGTGTATCCCGAGGTGATTGTGACCCCGTACGTCCAGCTCGGCGCGAGCGACAGCCGGCACTTCACACGCATTTGCGATGCTGTTTACCGGTTCACGCCGTTCGAGATGTCACTTGCAGAACGCGGAACTCTGCACGCGGTCAACGAGCGCATCCGCGTCGCTACCTGGCTTCGCGGAATCGACTTCTACGCGGCGCTGATCCGGGCTGTCTAGCTCGGGCTATCTAGCGAGAGGCGCTAGCTACACCCTCGCGTCGTGGATGATCGAGATTGGGCGCGACATGGGCGGAGCATCCCTGAGGCGCTCAAGTGCCGGTCGCAGCTCACTGAGCCAAGCCTCGTAGCCCTCGGCCGTGAGGTGCAGTCGGTCGGTGGTGTACTCGGGCTTGAGCTCACCCTCGTCGGTCGCCATGGCCGCCCAGAGGTCGAGGTACTGGGCGTGCACGTTCTGTGCGTACTGCCGCAGGTGCCGGTTTGCGTCCCGAATGTCGTCCGCGAATTCGCGACCTCGCGGCAGGATCGACTGAACGAGAGTGCGACTGCCGGGGACATCCTGTCGCACCATCGCGAGGAAGTATTCAATGCTCCGAACGACGTACTCGACCGACCGGCTCTGGCCGAAGTCATTGGCTCCGATGAGGATCGCAAGTGTCCCGGGCTGCAGGTCGATGATCGCGGGAAGCCGCTCGTTCAGTCGATCGGTGGCATCCCCGGGGGTCGCTTCGACCGTCACCCGATATTCGGGAAACCACTTCTGCCAGTCGCCAGCTGCAGTAATGCTGTCGCCAACGAAGACGATCGATTCGGGGGAACTCTGGTCGTCCAACTCAGTCATGAAAAACACCTCGCACGTTCTATTGTGCGCGAGATGCTGGCTCCCCGCCACCAAACGACCACTCTGGCGCCGACTTCACAGCAGGCGAACGCCGGTTCTTGAGCTCGTCAAAGGGCCGAACAATTAAATCAGCGACTTGGTATGCCAGACGGTTTTGGTCTCAGTAAACCCGACGATTCGATCAAGGGATGCGCCGAAGTCGCCGGGTGTGCGCACGCGCTTGAGCGTGTCTGCCGCAGCGATTTGCAGGTCCACCCACTCGAGCGACTCGGCTCCCGTGAGGTCGAGAGCGTTGACGTCGGCGTGACTCGCCAACCACGGAGCAATCTCAGCAGCCGACCCGGTCAGGATGTTGATCACGCCGCCCGGAACGTCGCTCGTCGCGAGAACTTCCGCGAGGCTAATGGCGCTCAACGGCGCCGTCTCGCTCGCAATGACGACGACAGTATTGCCCGAGACGATGGCGGGCGCGACGACGCTGACCAGTCCGAGCAGGCTGTCGGGCGGCGCCACAATCGCGACGATACCCGTCGGCTCGGGAACCGAGATGTTGAAGTAAGGTCCGCTGACTGCATTCGCATTTCCGGCGACCTGCACGTATTTGTCTGCCCAGCCCGCGTACCAGACCCAGGTGTCGATGGCGGCATCTACCTGCTTGCCCGCGGCGGCGGCGGTGACACCCTCGGTGGAGGTGATTTCCAGGACAAACTGGGCGCGACGACCTTCGAGAAGCTCGGCAATTCGGTAGAGCACCTGGCCACGGTTGTAGCCGGTGGCACCGGCCCAGCCGGGCTGGGCAGCGCGCGCCGCAACAACCGCATCCCGGGCATCCTTGCGGCTCGCCTTCGCGGCATTAGCCAGGAATGAGCCGTCCCGCGCAACGACCTCGTAGGTGCGTCCGCTCTCACTGCGGGGGAACTTTCCCCCGATGTAGAGCTTGTAGGTCTTGGGGACCGCGAGATGAGTCATAGTGCTGCTCCCTGCAGAACGGTGCTTGTCAAATACGCGGCGAGGCCGTGGCGGCCACCCTCCCGGCCGTAGCCGGACTCCTTGAAACCACCGAACGGCGATGCCGGATCGAAGCGGTTGAAAGTGTTGGCCCAGATGACGCCGGCCTTGAGCTCGTCGGCAACCGCGAGAATCTTCGAGCCCTTATCGCTCCAGATGCCGGCAGACAGTCCGTACGGCGTGTTGTTTGCCTTCGAAATGGCTTCGGCCGGCGTGCGGAAGGTCAGCACCGAGAGCACCGGCCCAAAGATCTCCTCACGGGCGATTCGGCTGGACGTCGAGACGTTGTCGAAGATGGTGGGCGCGAACCAGAATCCGTTCTCGGGGATTGCGCACTCCGCGGTCCAACGCTCGGCACCCTCCGCCTCACCAATGTCGGACAGCTCCCGGATGCGGTCGAGCTGCTCGCGCGAGTTGATTGCGCCAATGTCGGTGTTCTTGTCGAGCGGGTCGCCCATTCGAAGCGTCGACAGGCGCTGCTTGAGACGATCGACAACCTCGTGATGAACGTTCTCCTGCACGAGGAGTCGCGAGCCAGCACAGCAGACGTGGCCCTGGTTGAAGAAGATCCCATTGACGATGCCTTCGACGGCCTGATCAATCGGAGCGTCGTCGAAGACGATGTTCGCGGCTTTGCCACCGAGCTCAAGCGTGAGCTTCTTACCCGTTCCGGCAACCGACTTGGCGATTGCGCGACCAACGGCGGTTGAACCAGTGAACGCGACCTTGTTCACATCCGGATGCTGCACCAGAGCCTGTCCGGTGTCACCCGCGCCCGTGAGGATGTTGACCACGCCAGCCGGAAGTTCTGCCTGCTGCAGGATTTCCGCGAAGAGAAGCGCGGACAGGGGCGTGGTCTCGGCGGGCTTCAGCACGACCGTGTTGCCCGCGGCGAGCGCCGGAGCAATCTTCCACGCCAGCATGAGCAGCGGGAAGTTCCACGGGATGACCTGGGCCGCCACGCCGAGCGCGCGTGGAGCGGCACCGAGGCCCGCGTAGTCGAGCTTGTCGGCCCAGCCGGCGTAGTAGAAGAACCAGGCCGCGACGAGCGGGATGTCGACATCCCGGCTCTCCTTGATCGGCTTGCCGTTGTCGAGGCTCTCCGCAACCGCCAGCTCCCTGGCACGCTCCTGCACGAGGCGAGCGATGCGGAACAGGTACTTGCCGCGGTCGGCGCCCGAGAGCTTCGACCAGGTCTTGTCGTACGCGCGACGCGCAGCGGCAACCGCGGTGTCGACGTCGGCGGCGTTCGCGTTCGCGATCGTGGCGATGTGCTTCTCGGTGGCGGGAGAGATCGTTGCAAAGGGTGTTCCGTGACCGGCCACGAACTCGCCGTCGATGAACAGCCCGTAGCTGTCTTTGAGGTTCAGAATCGCCGTCGACTCGGGCGCTGGTGCGTATTCGAGAAAAGAGGTCATGTCTTAATCCACCGTTCTCTGTTAGTCGATAGTGACGTAGTCAGGGCCGCTGTAGTGGCCGGTCTTGATTTTTTGGCGCTGCAGCAACACGTCATTGAGCAGGCTGGAAGCACCGAAGCGAAACAGGGAGGGCGTGAGCCACTGCTCACCCGCGGTCTCCGCGACCGTCACGAGGTACTTGATCGCATCCTTGGACGTGCGAATACCGCCCGCCGGCTTGACGCCGATGTGCTCGCCAGTGAGCCGGTGCCAATCGCGCACGACCTCGAGCATGAGGAGAGTGACCGGAAGCGTCGCGGCCGGAGCCACTTTGCCCGTCGAGGTCTTGATGAAGTCGCCGCCGGCAAGGATGGCGAGCCAGGATGCCCGTCGCACGTTGTCGTAGGTGTTGAGTTCACCGGTCTCGAGGATGACCTTGAGGTGCGCGTGGGTACCGTTGTCCCGTCGGCACGCGTCCTTGACCGCGACGATGTCGTCGAAGACCTGGCCATAGCGACCGGACAAAAATGCCCCACGATCGATGACCATGTCGATCTCGTCCGCACCGGCAGCGACGGCATCCGCGGTATCGGCGAGCTTGACGCGAAGCGACGCCCGCCCGCTCGGGAAGGCCGTTGCCACGGCGGCGACGTTGATGCCGTTCGGGCCACCGTTTGCGTGAGCCGAGCCCAGCGCGGCAACCGCGTAGGGGACCATGTCGCCGTAGACGCACACCGCGGCAACGCGGGGCGTCGTGACGTCACTGGCGTCGGGGGTCAGGGCCTTGGCTACCAGCGATCGGACCTTGCCCGGGGTGTCCGCTCCCTCGAGCGTGGTCAGGTCAATCAGCTCGATGATGCGGTCAAGAGCCCACGCCTTGGACGAGGTTTTGATCGATCGGGTGCCGAGATCGGCCGCGCGCTGCTCGAGGCCCACCGCATCCACGCCGCTCAAACCCTCGAGGTGGAGTCGAAGTGAGCGTTCCGTGAGGTCTCCGCCAAGAACGGATAGTGCTCGCTGTGCCGGCGCGAGTGCGACCGGAGTTTGTATCGTCATTGTTGTTGTTTCTCCACGCTCAAGAGTACGGCTAGTTGGATCGCGGGGCTTCCCGCAGGTAGGCGGCCCACGCCTCGCCTCGGTCGCTCTGCCAGGTGGACCAGTCGACCGGATGGCCGCGCAGCAGATCCTCGAGCTGGTCAAGGCTGCTCTGCCAGCGAGCGTAGGTAGAGGCGATCAGCTGCGGTTCGGTGTCCTGCCGAATCACCAGACAAAGGTCAGTTGAGGTGCCACGCGTGCCGCCGGGCACGGACTCGAGGGTGAAGTCGAGGCTGCCGATGTTGTCGGTGTCGATCACGAGTCGACCCGGGCGCTCGAACCTGGTCACTGTGCCGTTGGTCGGCTCTGCAGCCTGTCCGGACTGCCAGTCCAACCAGTAGCGCCCGCCGACTCGTGGATCGATTCGCGCGACGGCCAGCCAGCCCTCAACGAGGACGTCGTCAACGAGGGCGTCCCACACGATTGCTACGGGTAGGTCGTAGCGTCGCGTAAACACCAGTTCAGTCGTCGGCACCGGCCAAGTTTAGAACCGTGACGCCGCCACTGACCGGACCCTGCTGCCGAATTCGCTACGCTCGTTCCCATGACTCTGGCGGCCTCGAAATGACCCTGGCGCTCGCGCTCGACTTTGGCGGCACCAAAGTTGAGGGCGCTCTTGTGGATGAGACAGGCGTGGTGCATCCGGCCACCCGCTTTCGCCAGCCCACCGGATCCGGCTCGACCTCGTCCGAACTGGCGGCCGCGGTCGACTCTGTACTGACCTCGGTGCTCGCGACCGTGCCCACTGGCGAGAGCCTGATTGGGGCAGGCATCGGATCTGCCGGCCCCGTCGATATCGCTCACGGTCTGGTGAGCCCGCTCAACGTCCCCGCCTGGCGTGGCTATCCTCTTCTCGAGCAGGTGCAATTGCGCGTGGGCAGCATCCCGACCCGACTGCGCATGGACGGCCTCTGCATTACGCTCGCCGAGCACTGGGTTGGGGCCGCGCAGGGTTATCGCAACGTAATGGGCATGATTGTCTCAACCGGGGTTGGCGGCGGTCTCATCCTGGACGGGGTGACCGTCCCCGGTCCTACGGGTAACGCCGGACACATTGGTCACGTCGAGGTTGGCGGCTTCTCCGAGCGCTGCAAGTGCGGTGGCATCGGCTGTCTCGAGGCCGTGGCGTCCGGACCGAACAGTGTCGAGTGGGCGCGGTCACAGGGCTGGGATGGTGCAACGGGCGAGGAGCTCGCCGCCGCCTATGCTGCGGGCAACGAGGTCGCGATCGCGGCAGTCAGACGTGCAGGACGGGCGGTCGGCCAGGCCATTGCTTCGGCAACCGCGCTGGACGATCTCGAGATCGTCGCGATTGGCGGTGGATTCTCACACGTCACGCCCGACCTGTTCGATTTCATTCGTGCCGCAATCGCGGAGCGCACCGCTTTCGCGTTCGTGACGAAGGTCAAGGTAGTGCCGTCCGGGCTGTCGGGCGACGGTCCGCTGATCGGAGCTGCAGCGCTTGTGCACCGACCGGAGCTCGTTCCCTAGAGCAGCGGACCAGAGCCGTCGACCAGAGCCGACGACTATGGCCGAACGCGTCGTGCAAGATCATCCTCGAGGTAACGGTGATGGCGCAGGATGATCGCCGCAGGGATCGCCGCGAGCGACACGGCGGCGAGCATCAGCAGCGAGAGCGTCCAGCCGCCGGAGACCTGGTGCAGAATTCCGAACGCGAGGGGACTCGCGGCAGCAATGATGTAGCCGACGCCCTGCACGAACCCGCTCAGCGCGACTGAGCCGGTATGCGTGCGGGTGCGCTGGTTGATAAGGAGCAGCGACAGCGGAAACAGGAATCCGCCAATCCCCGCAAGGATGACCCACAGTGCCGTCGCGATCGAGGGAACCAGCAGGATTCCGACGTCGCCCGCGAGCAGGAGGGCCGCGGCGACGTAGATCAGGATGCCCACGTTTTTCAGGCGGGCCGCAATCGCCGGGACGAAGAGGGCGCCGGGAAAGCCCGTGATCGCGTAGAGCGCGAGCAGGGATCCGGCCTCGGCAGGGGTGACGTGAGCCGTCTGGACGAGCAGAATCGGGAACCACGCGAAACCGGCGTAGACGTTGAACGCGGAGACGCAGAAGATGATCATGACGGCCCAGGCCACCGGCGACCGGAACAGCGTTGCCTCGAGCGCGGGCTCCGCCTCGACGGTGTCTTCCTCGTCCGAGTCCCTGGCCAGCTGCAGCGCGCGCGAACGCGATCGCGAGGCGACAAGCCACGGAACGATCGCCGTCAGGGCAAGTACGAACCACACGGCGAGCGAGGCGCGCCACCCGAAGTTGGTTGCGACCGGAACGGCCGCGAGCGCGGGAAGTGCAGTGCTAAAGGCGATCAGGACCGCGTAGACGGTCGTGACCTGCGTGAGCCGGTCCGGGAAGTATCGCTTGACCAGTGGCGGCAGCAGCACGTTGCCGATCCCCGCACCGAGCAGTGCGAGAGCGGTCGATATCACCAGCACCGCTGACCCGGGCGCGAGCGCCCGCGCCAGCTGCCCGACCGCCATCAGCCCCACGGCCACCAGAAGCAGCCACTCCAGCCCCAGTCTCCGCGAGAGTCGCGGCGTGACCAGACCGGCCAGCGCGAACATCAGCGGCGGGGCCGCGCCCACGATGCCGATGACGACCGGACTCAGCGGAACGTCGCGCTCGACCAGGTTCAGGATGGGCGACAGCGCGGCCACAATCGTGCGCAGGTTGAGCGCGACGAGTGCGACCCCGAGAAGTGCGGCGGTTCGACCGGCCCAGAGTGGAAGCCGCCGATCGGCAGGCACTGGATCGGCAGGCACTGGATCAGATGGCACTGGGCAAGCTCAGGCGGGTGCGCACCTGCTGCTCGTCGAGGTGCATCTGCGAGCTCAGCGCCGCCGCGGACTCGAATTTGACCATGGGCCGGACGAAGTCGACGAATTCGAGTTCTATGCTCTGCCCGTAGAGATCGAGCTTCACATCGAGCAGGTGGGCCTCGACCTGTTTCTGCGGAACCCCTTCGAACGTGGGATTGTTGCCGATCGACACCGCCGCGCCGAATCTGCCCGCGGGGACCGTAGCCCACGCCGCGTAGACCCCGTCACGAGGAATGAAGCCTTCGAGCTCCGGGGAGAGGTTCGCGGTTGGATAGCCAAGCTCACGCCCGCGCTGCTCCCCGTGCACGACCGTCGACCGCACGCTGTGCATCCGGCCGAGCTGGGCGGCCGCCGTCGCGACGTCGCCGTCGGCGAGCAGTTCTCGAATCCAGGTTGACGATGCTCGCCGGGAATCGGTGCCCGCCGCCGCGACCTCGGGGATATGACGCACCTCGAAGCCGTGGTCCCGTCCGAGCCGATCGAGGAGTTTGACGTTGCCGCTCCCCCGGACACCGAATCGAAAGTCCGCACCGACAAAAACGACGCGGGCCTTCAAAGCATCCACGAGTACCGTCTGCACAAACTCTTCGGGAAGCTGGGAGCTGAACGCGCGGTCGAACTCGAGCATGAGGGTGGCGTCCACGCCCGCCGACTCGAGCAGCTCGACCTTCTTCGCGTTGCTCACGAGCGACTCTGGGCACTTGTCTGGAGCGAGCAGGCTGAGCGGATTGCGATCGAAGGTCACGACCGTGGCCAGCAGGTCGCGCTGGGCGGCGACCGCCTTCAGCTCGGCGATGACGGCGCGATGGCCCGGATGAACACCGTCGAACTTTCCAATGGTGACCGCACTCGGCCCAAAACCGCTCGGCACGGCGCGCAAGCCCTCGAAAACCTGCACGTCAGACTCCGGCCACCAGGGCTCGGCGGCTGCGCAGCCACAGCATCCCGAGCACGGGAAGTGCGAGCGGGATGAACAGGTAGCCGATTCCGTAGTACGACCACACCGTGCCAAACGACACCTTTGCGCTGCCGGCGAAGATCGACGGGTCGAGGAGGCTGAGCGTGCCGACCACGAGCACGCCGAATAGTTCGAAACTGATGGTGACCCACGCCACCCGGTACCAGCGGCGACCGGGCAGCAGCAAAGCCAGCGTCGCGACGATGTAGACCACACCGGAGATTGCGGAGAGCGTGATCGGCACTCGAGCCGACGAATAGACGGTCAGGATCTGGTAGATCGCGCGCGACGTCGCGCCGATCGCGAGGATCGCGTAGACGATGATAAGCACTCGCCCGATCCCGAGCGAACGGCGAACGGTGGGCTGCGCGGGAGACGCGGAAGGAGTGCGGGACATCGATCCAACCCTATTGCGTCTGGACTGTCCAAATGATGTTCATGCGCACGACCATGACAGCGATCGCGAAGCATGCGAGCCCGAGAACGACTGTGCTCCAGCGATCGCGATCCACCAGCGCCCAGAAACCCGCCAGCAGCGGGAGAAGCAGGGCGACAATGAGGTAAATGTAGAACTCGATGATGCTGCCGGTCGGTGAATTGCCCACCAGCGGCGCGACGATCGCGATGCCGAGTTGGCCGAGCAGCAGCAGCTCAACAAGCGCGGTCGCCCCCATCGACAGGTCGCCCGGTTTAGTTCGGAACAATCCGAGCACCACGCACAGCACACCCGCGGCGGCCGCGATTGCGACCTCGAGCACCGTGTACCAGTAAATCAAGACTGCGCTTTCAAAGTGTGTGCCCCCGGGACTGTCCCCCCAGATGAAGGGCCTGTGAGATCGGTGGGGAAGTTGACAAGCACGCGTCCCACACCCGCACTCGCCGAGATCAACCCCGTCAGGTTTCCATTCTGGCCGATTGCGGCGATCGGACCGGGGGAATTCGCGAGGCGCGTGTCGAGATTGGTCAGCAGCGGTCGCTTTCCCTGCATCAGTTCGCGCTCCTCTGTCGCCGTCAGCTGCACCGACTCGAAGAGCTTGGTGGCGACCCCGGCGGGCGAGCGAAGCGAATCCAGCAGAGTGTCGCCCAGAGTTCCGGCGTCGCTCACGTCGAACGGGCCGATGCGTGACCGGCGGAGCGCGGTCAGGTGGCCACCCACCCCGAGGGACGCGCCAAGGTCGCGGGCGAGCGCGCGGATGTAGGTGCCGGATGAGCATTCGACGCGAACATCCAGTTCGCCCGGTCGCTGCGCGATCACTTCGAAGGCGGAGACCGTGACCGCTCTCGCCGGGAGCGTGAATTCCTCTCCCTCGCGCACCCTGTCGTACGACCGTTTTCCGTCGACCTTGATCGCACTCACCGAACTGGGGATCTGGCTGATCTGCCCTATCAGGGGACGAATGGCGGCTGCGATCGCATCCGACGTAACGCCAGCGACGTCAGCGACTTCGCCCAGGGGATCGCCCTCAGCATCGTCGGTCGTTGTCGCGAAACCGAGGCGGATGGTCGCGAAATATTCTTTATCGAGCCCGACCAGGTAGGTGAGGAGCCGGGTCGAGGCATCGATTCCCAGAATCAGCAGGCCGGTCGCCATCGGGTCGAGGGTGCCCGCGTGCCCGACCTTCCTGGTACCCGCGAGCTTGCGGACGCGCGAGACGACGTCGTGGCTGGTGATTCCGCCCGGCTTGTCGACGAGCAGGATGCCCGAAGTGCTCACGCGCCCTCGGAGTTTGTTGGTCCCCGAAGCAGACCGAGCTTTGTCGGCATTGCCGTCTCCAGGAGCTCTCGAGCGTCAGGATTGGTGTCGTAGTCATCGGTCATCCGCAAGCCGACGAGGGTATTCAGCATCATTCCGTGCGCCAGAAAGTCGGATGCCTCGGCGGGCGTCATTCCGACATCGACCTTCAGGAAGTTGTAGACCTCGAGGAATCCTTCGCGGGCAGTCTTGCCTATCTCGGGGTCGGAGCCGAGTACGAAGCCGTGCATGAGCGACAGCAACAGGCCGCGGTCGGTGAGCAGGTCGGCATAGGCGAGCCCCAGCCGATCGTGCACGGGGATGGCGGATTTCTCGGCAAGCGAGCGACGGAACGCCGCCATCAGGACGTCGAGGGCTCGGTGCAGCACGGCGAGGAACAGCTTCTCCTTGGTGCCGAACATGCGGACGACATAAGGCTGGCTCACCCCAGCGGCGGTTGCGACCTGGTCGGTGGTGGTTCCGGCGTATCCGCGCTGGCCGAAGACCCCAGTGGCCGCCTCGAGAACGAGGGCTCGACGCTCGTCGGACGCCATCCGCGTGGTCGGGACCGCTGCTGTTGTGCTCATACTTGACATGGTATCAGTTGATAACTAATGTCGTAGATAAGTAATCATTCGATTACAACACTGTTACTTGTTGCGATCAGGAGCACCCCATGACTGTTACAGAAACATCGCCCGTCTCGATTGTCGAGGCCGACGCCCCCCGCCGTCGCATTCCCGTCTGGCTCGCCATCGTCGCCGCCAGCATCCCGATGTTCATGGCGAGCCTCGACAACCTCGTGATGACCAACGCGCTTCCGGTCATCCACCGCGACCTCGGCGCGAGCGTCGAACAACTGCAGTGGTTCGTCAACGCGTACACCCTGAGCTTCGCCACCTTCATCCTGTTGGCCGTCGCGCTCGCCGACCGTTTCGGCCGCCGGACGGTCTTCGTAATCGGCATCGCCACCTTCACGCTCGCATCCGTCGCCGCGGGATTCAGCACGACTCCGGCCGAGCTCATCGCCGCTCGCGCTGTCCAGGGTGTCGGCGGCGCAGCGCTGCTGCCACTGTCGCTCACCCTCCTCGCTGGATCAGTTCCCGCGCGCCTGCGGCCCCTCGCCATTGGCATCTGGGGTGGCGTCGCGGGCCTCGGCGTCGCGCTCGGCCCACTCATCGGCGGCGCGGTCGTCGAGGGCTGGGACTGGCAGGCGATCTTCTGGATCAACGTGCCGGTCGGCATCATCGCCGTGCCACTCGTTCTCTTCGCTCTCCCGAACAGCTTCGGTGACAAGGTGCGAGCTGACGTTCTCGGCGTCGTCCTCGTCGGGCTCGGCGTGCTCGGAATCGTGTTCGGAATCGTTCGCGGCAACGACGCGGGCTGGCACAGCGCTCAGGTGCTCACGGGCCTTATCGGGGGTGGAATCGCGGTGATCGCGTTCCTCTGGTGGGAGACGCGCAGCAAAGCCCCGCTCATCCCGCTCGGACTGTTCCGCGACCGCAGCTTCTCCGTCGCCAACATCGTCGGCTTCGGGTTCAGTTTCGGGATGTTCGGCTCGATCTTCATCCTGATCCAGTTCCTACAGGTTGTGCAGGGCGCGAGCCCGCTACAGGCGGCCTACGAGACCACGCCGTGGACCATGGCGCCAATGATCGTCGCGCCTCTGGCCGGGATCTTTGCAGGGCGAATCGGAACACGCACGCTCATCTTCGCTGGACTCGTCTGCCAGTCAGTTGCCCTGTTTTGGCTCGCCGCGACGATGAGCGCGACGACGCCGTACACGACAATGCTGTATCCGTTCATCCTCGCCGGCATCGGTATGGGCCTAGTGTTCTCGCCGTCCTCGACGGCGGTCCTCGCCACCATGCGCGAGCAGGATCGGGCCAAGGCCAGCGGAGTGAACTCGACGGTGCGCGAGATCGGGGTTGCCCTCGGTATCGCCGTACTCGTCGCCGTGTTCACCGGAGCGAACGGCCAGCTCACCCCGACCGGGTACGTGAGCGCGGCAGTTCCCGCGGTGCTCGTCGGCGCGGCCGCGGTGGGCGTCACGGCGCTGGCATCTCTCGCCCTGCCATCGGGCAAGCTTCCTCGGAAGGTCCGCGCCTAGACACTCTCGTCTAGGGCTGCCCCCTAGTATCAAGAGCATGCGGATTGGCGTCATCGGAGCAGGAGCTATCGGTGGCGCCATCGCCGCATTGCTGGCGAAAGACGGGCACGAGGTCGAGGTCACTGCCCGCGGCCAAAACCTGAAGGTGATTCGGGGCGGGGGTATCCGGCTCACCGGCGGCTGGGGCGAATTCACGGCCGGCGTCGAAGCTGGGGAGAAACTGAGCCACGCTCCGAGCCTCGCGATCGTCGCCACGAAGGCACAGGATGCCCGCGCCGCGATCCTCGCCAATGCAAAGGTGCTGGACGGAATACCCGTCGTGATAGTGCAAAACGGACTCGAGGGGATTGCGGGAACGAAGACCCTGCTCCCCCGGTCCGACATCGTCGGCGCGCTGGCAATGTATGCCTCGTCGCTGGTCAGCCCCGGGCACATCAAGATCACCACCACGGGCACGACCTACATCGGTGGCGGAGGCGATCTGCCCGCACGCTACGCCGTCAGCATCCTGAACGACGCAATGCCGACCGAACTGACCGCAAACTTCGAGGGTGCGCAGTGGACCAAGCTGGTCGTCAATCAGGTCAACGCACTCCCCGCAATTACCGGGCTGAGCGTGCAGGAGGTCATCGCCGATCCCGTGCTTCGACGCATCCTGACCCGAAGCATGCGAGAAAACGTGCGGGTCGGACTCCACTCGGGGATCCGATTCGCGCCGCTGCAGGGTCTCAGCGGCACGCGGCTGCGGCTGTTTCTCCGTGCGCCGCTCCCACTGGCCGAGTCGCTGCCGAAACTCATGGCGCGGCGAATGGGCGCGACCCCAAATCCGGGATCAACACTGCAGAGCATCCGTCGCGGAGCGCTTACCGAGGTCGACTACCTCAACGGCGCGGTCGTCGCGGCTGCCGAGAAGATTGGCGAGACGGCTCCGGTCAACGCGGGCATCGTGGAACTGGTGCACGAGGTCGAGAAGACCGGCGACTTCCTCACCGCCGCTCAGGTCGCCGCGCGGATTAGCTAACTCAACAGCTGTCCGCGAACAGCCGCTTCGGGTGGTCGTAGTCGTTGTTGTCGAGGATGGCAGTTGCCGCCTCGCGCGGTTTGGCCTCGGCGAGATAGAGCTCCTGGCCACCCGTGTAGCGCTCAGGGTTGGCGGGCTCCCCGTCGCGCTCGAGCATCCGTGCCGCTGCTACTTCCGGATCTACCTCGAGCCAGATCGAATAGTTCCAAATGCCGCGCAGTTCGGGGCGATTCAAGAAAATACCGTCAACAATGAGCAGCGCATCTCGAGGCCCGGAAGACCAAACCGGCTGGAACGGCAGATCCCGCTTAAGGTCAAACGCTTTGAGATTGAACGAGCCAATCCAGCCCGTACGAAACGGCTCCGTGAGCACGCGCTTGAATGTCGGGTAGTCGTAGGAGTCCCGATAAAAGCCCTCGGGCGATTCCTTGCCTCTGGCATATCGTCGGGCTCGCGACTGGTGAAAATCGTCGATGGATGCTCGGAATACCGCCCGATGCCCCACCCCGAGCCTCGCGGCCAGAGCATCGGCAAACCGGGTCTTGCCCGCGCCATCCAGTCCGTCGACGGCGATGATTGCCCGCCCTTTGCCGTAGTTGTGCAGAATCTCGGCGGCGAGACCGTCGATCACCTCGGACTTGGACAGAACCTGAAGGGCCATGCATCCAGTTTAGGTTTGCACTGTGCCGAATAGATCAAAAACCGGGGCAATCGCACCGGCCGTGAACGCCTGGTATGAACGGACCAAGCGCGACCTGCCGTGGCGCGCCGACGGGTATCCGGCGTGGGGCATCCTCGTGAGCGAGATCATGCTGCAGCAGACGCCGGTTGCGCGTGTGATTCCCCGGCTCGACGACTGGCTCACCCGCTGGCCAACTCCTGCTGCTCTTGCCGCCGCATCGCCGGGCGACGCCGTGCGCGCCTGGGAGCGACTTGGCTACCCCCGCCGGGCGCTCAACCTCCACGCCGCGGCCGTAGCGATCACCGAGAAGCACAGCGGGGTTGTGCCCTCCGACGTCAACGACCTGCTCGCCCTGCCCGGGATCGGGGCGTACACAGCCCGGGCGGTCGCCGCGTTTGCGTACGGCGAGCGGTATCCGGTGGTCGACACCAACGTGCGGCGAGTGCTCGCCCGGGCGCTCGATGGCGAAGGGGCGGCGGGACCACCATCCACTCGGCGCGATCTCGAGGCCATGGATGCCCAGCTTCCACTCGATCCGGCCGAGGCTCGAGTGTTCAACGCCGCCGTCATGGAACTCGGCGCCGTCGTGTGCACGGCTCGAGCGCCGCGCTGTGATGGGTGCCCGATCGCCGACCGGTGTGCGTGGCGCGCGGCCGGGTATCCGGAGTACGAGGGTGCCAGAAGGCCGACTCAAAAGAAATACGAGGGATCGGACCGACAGGTTCGGGGCATCCTGTTGGGTGCGTTGCGGGCACGCCAGGGGTCGCTCGATGCAACGGAACTCGACGAGCTCTGGCCCGACGCACTCCAGCGCGGAAGGGCGCTCGACGGGCTGCTGTCGGACGGTCTCGTCGTCGGAACGCCCGCGACCGGATACGCGTTGCCGTAGGAGGTAGAGTCTCGATCCATGGACATCGCACGCGTGGTTCTGTCGAGCATTCTTGGGCTCATGGTGATCGTCACGGGAGGTGGAAAGGTACTCAATCTGCCATTTTCGCTGGTGAACCGCGACAGGCTGAACGTGCATCCGGTGTTCTGGCGGGTCACCGGCGTTCTCGAGCTCACGGCCGCGGCTGGTCTGATCTGGGGAATCTGGTTCGTGCCCTTCGGCCTCGCCGCGGCGATCGGGCTCGCGCTTCTGATGGTCGGGGCGCTCGGATTCCGGCTTCGAACCGGAGACAAGGCCATCCTCAAAGAAGGTCTCGCCGATATCGCCGTGTTTGTGCTCACCGCGGTAGTCATTCTGCTGAGCGCCCTCACGCTGGCTCGCTGACCCAGTACGGCAACTCCTGAGGGTTCGGCACGTAGGCTAATCGTCGTGCCATCAAACCTGATTCGTCTCATGGTGGCGCCAGCCACAGGTCCGCTTGCGGACGCGCTCGCCGCCATCCCGACCGCCCTCGATATCTCCCGGGACTACCCGGCAGATGCTCAGGCCGAAGCCGACTCCGCGGCCGCCCATCCGGTGCTCCCCGACCTCGACACGACCGATGTTCCGTACGTGACGATCGACCCCGCGGGATCGATGGATCTCGACCAGGCGCTCTATCTGGAGCGAGTCGGTGATGGCTATCGGGTGCGGTACGCGATCGCAGACGTGCCGTCATTTGTGGTGCCTGGCGGAGCGCTGGATGCCGAAACGCGCAAGCGTGGCCAGACAATTTACCCGCCGGATGGCCCAATCCCCCTGCATCCGCTGGTTCTGAGCAATGGCGCAACGTCACTGTTGCCGGGCGTGGTGCGGAGCGCGTTTGTCTGGGACTTCACGCTGGATGCCGCAGCCAACGTCACCTCGACGTCGCTGAAGCGCGCGCGAATCAAGAGCACGGCGAAACTCGACTACGTGGGGGTTCAGAAGTCAATCGACGACGGAACGGCTGACACCAACCTCGCGCTCCTCAAAGAGATTGGGCGCAAGCGCATCGCCCTTGAGATCGCCCGCGGTGCGGCCAACCTGACGCTGCCAGACACCGAGGTACACGAGGCCGACGGCGCATACCAACTCGTGCGCAGGCAGCCGCAGCCATCCGAGGACTGGAACGCGCAGCTCTCCCTGATGACCGGAATGGCCGCAGCCGAACTCATGATCGGGGCAAAGGTGGGCATCCTGCGCACCATGCCCGAGCCCGAGCAGTGGGCAGTCGACCGGTTCCGCAAACAAACAAACGCCCTGGGTCGCCCGTGGCCACAGAATCAGAAGTACGGCGAGTACCTGCGCTCGCTCGACACGTCAGACCCGAAGCAGCTTGCGATCATGCACGCCGCCGGTGCCCTGTTCCGCGGCGCCGACTACACGGCGTTTGACGGAAGCGTGCCGGTCGGACTGGTGCAGGCAGCGGTGGGAACGTCCTACTCGCATGCCACCGCTCCCCTGCGCCGCCTCGTCGACCGCTTCGTGCTCGTCACGTGTGAAGCCATCGCTGCGGGTACCGAGATCCCCTCGTGGGCTCGCGAGGCGCTTCCGGCCCTCCCTGGCCTGATGGCGCACTCCTCCGGGGTCACCAGCCAGTTCGAGCATCGCGCGATCGACACGGTCGAGGCTGCGGTGCTCTCAACGCGGGTCGGCGATGTATTCGATGCGACCGTGATCTCGCTCTCCAAGACGGGCGGGCAGATTCAGCTGACCGAGCCCGCCGTATCCGCACACTGCAATGGCGCGCTTGTCGACGGCAGCGTCATCCGGGCCAAGCTCACCCGCGCAGACATCCCGAGCGGCCAGGTCGTCTTCGACCTCGCCTGATAGTCCTCTTACCTAATTCAGGAGTCCTGATACCTAATTCAGGAACTTCTGTGGCGGGAGTGGACTGGTGCCAACCAAAGTGACGAATTTCGGAGGTCTAGCCACAGACCTTCCTGAATTAGGTATGGGTCGGGTCAGGTTACACACCCGAGGGAAGGTTCAGTTTCTCGCGGCTCACAGCGCCGGAAACTCGAGCGGGTTCCACTCGCGCAGCTCGAAGCGATGCACGAGTCCTTCGAGGTTGAACGGATCACTCGCAAAGAACTGCTCTGCCGCATCCTTCGAGCGGAAGATCGCCATGGAGCCCTGCGTCGCAGGGTCGCCGAAAGTACCGATCATCCACACCTGCCCACCCTTGGCAAACTCGTCCAGGTAGGCGCGGTGGCGTGGATAGACCTCGCGCAGGCGTTCCATGTGGCTCGGATCGGCCTGGGGATCCGGGTGGTAGAAGCTCACAAAATACATGCTTGCGATGCTATCGGCCACGCGTGATTGCGTAGGGGAAGAATTGGCAGTACGGTGAACACACGTTCATGAACACTCGTTCATATCGTTTGCTGGAAATAATCCAGAGCCAAATTCTGATAGCGGAGGCACCACATGGCCACAGTGGAAGTACGACAACTCAGCAAGACGTTTCGATCGGTGCGGGCGGTCGACGACCTCTCGTTCTCGGCCCCGCCAGGGAAAGTGACCGGGTTTCTCGGTCCCAACGGATCCGGAAAAACCACCACCCTGCGAATGGTGCTCGGTCTGGTGCGCCCGACCGGTGGCGACTCTCTCATCGACGGCAAGCGGTACGTCGATCTCCCCTCTCCTCGTCGCGTAGTTGGCGCAATGCTCGACGCCAGCGGGTTCAATCTCGGCCGCACAGGGCGAGATCACTTGCGTGTTCTTGCGACGAGCGCGGGCATCGACAGAGGGCGCATAGACGAGATCCTCGATGAGGTTGACCTCACGACGGCGGCCGACCGACGGGTACGGGGCTACTCGCTGGGCATGAAACAGCGCCTGGGTCTTGCCGCTGCACTGCTAGGCGACCCAGAGATTCTGATTCTTGACGAGCCCGCGAACGGACTCGACCCCGCGGGAATGGCGTGGCTGCGTGCGCTGCTGCGTGATCAGGCGGCGTCCGGTCGCACCGTAATCGTGTCGAGCCACGTGTTGAGCGAGGTCGGGCAAACCGCGGACCACGTGGTCATCGTCAGCGGCGGAAGACTTCGATTCGACGGATCGCTCGCCGAGCTCGACTCGGAAGACGGTTCGCTCGAGGCCGGATTCCTTCGCCTGACGGCTGCCGAGGTGGCGGCATGATCGCGGCACTGCGAACAGAGTTCATGAAGCTGCGCACGGTACGCGGTCCATGGCTTCTACTCGCTGCCGGACTTCTCATCGTGGTTGCCGGCATCAGCGGTCTCGTGATCTCGGGTGGCAACCTGAAGTCTCCGGCCACCCAGAGCGCGGCGGTTGCTCATCTCGGCATCGCCGCGATCGTGAGCCTGGTGTTCGGGATACTCGCCGTCGCGGGCGAATACCGCTCACGCACGATCAGCGACACGTTCCTGTCATCGCCGAGGCGCGGCCGGATCGTCGCCGCGAAACTGATCGTCTACGCCGCCATCGGTGCGGTCGTGGGCGTGGTTGGCGCTGCCCTCGCAGTGGCCACGGCATCCATTTGGTGGGGTGCGAAGGGAGCCGACTTCGATCTTGGCAACGCGGATATGTGGCACACGATTATCGGCGGGATAGTGGCCAACGCGCTCTACGCGGCGATCGGAGTTGGCTTGGGCGCGCTTCTGCGCACTCTCACGGCAGCCATCATTGTCGCCGTGGGCTGGATCGCCGTGGTCGAGGGAATCGTTGGGCAGTTGATCGGCACCGACCTCGCCAAGTGGCTTCCGTTCACCGCAGGACGCGCTCTTGCGCTTGCGGCCGGTGGGGGTGACACAGGACTCCTGTCTCGCGGTGCCGGTGGAATCGTCGTGGCAGCGTATGCCGCGGTGTTCGCAGCCGTCGCCGTGTTCAGTACGCTGAAGCGAGATGTCACCTAGACGACCGGCAGTGCTGCGCGACGGCGGGACCCAGACTCTTCACGAGATCCTGGTTTCCGCCGCCGCGCGGCTCATCGCGCTCCACGGCACCGTGGGGTTGACCGTTCGCGGTATCGCGACCGAAGCCGGCGTTGCCCAGGGAGTGCTCTACAACCACTTCGACGACCGCGAAGAGGTCGTCGCCCTCGCGCTGCACTCCTATGTGCAGAGCGTTATGCACGACGTCGAACTGCCGGTTGCAGGGAGCGGGACGGTCGAGGGAAATCTTCGCATCTACCTCGAGTTCGGACTGACCACACTGGCGCGAATACTTCCCGCCTTTGGCGGAGTCATCGGCCAGCCAAAGATCATGGCTCGATTCGTCGACCACTTCAGCGCCCATTTGAGTGGTGGCGTACCTGAGCTGTTTGGCAACTACCTCCGCGCGGAACAGAAGCTCGGCCGGATAGCCGCGGACGTCGACGTGGATGCGACCGCAGTGCTCATCGTCGGTGCCTGCCATAGTGAGGCACTGCCGGGACTGTTCCGGGGGCAACCTGACCCGTATCCGATTATCCGACCCGAATTTGTCGACGGTCTTGCGCGAACCATAATGAACGGCATCGCGCCTAGGTGAGGGTGTCTTCGTCGCCCTCGTCGAAGTCGTCGTCATCCTCGTCAGCAGCACCGATCACTCTTGGCTTGACGTAGGGATCTTCATCGCCGGCGTACTTCGCGGTGGCGCCCAGCGCGGCAACCTCGGTGTCACGGTTGTGCGCCTCGGTGAGCAGCGAATCGATGAGCGCCGCGTTCTCGGGAATCCCGTCCGCAATGAATTCGAGGGACGGCGTGAGTCGCGCGGTGATGTTCTTGCCGACCTCGCTGCGGAGCATGCCAGTCGCCGACTTGAGTGCCGCCGCGCTGTCTGCACGCTCCTCATCCGTTCCGTAGACGGTGTAAAACACGGAGGCGTGCTGGAGGTCGCCCGTAACGCGGACGTCGGTGATCGTGACGAACCCGAGCCGCGGATCCTTGATCCCGCGTTCGAGCCGCTTGGCAATGATGACCTGGATGCGGTCCGCCATTTTCGCGGCCCGTGCTGCGTCTGCCATGGGTACTGCTCCTTTTGAACCGACTCGGATCGAGCTCGTCGAGATCTCGACAAGCTCGATCCAAGGAAGGTACTAACTAAACGCGGGGCTTTTCTTTGAGCTCGATCGTCTCGATCTCGTCGCCGATCTGGATGTCGTTGAACTTGCCAAGCCCGATACCGGCTTCGAAGTCCGTGCGGACCTCGCTGACGTCATCCTTGAACCGGCGAAGCGACTCGATGGCCAGGTTGTCTCCGACGACGATGCCGTCGCGGATGACCCGGGCCTTCGCGTTTCGCGTGATCGTTCCCGACCGCACGATGACACCGGCGACGTTTCCGAACTTCGACGAGGAGAAGACCTCGCGAATCTCGGCAACACCAGACTGAACCTCTTCGAACTCCGGCTTGAGCATGCCCTTGAGGGAGTTCTCGATGTCTTCGAGCGCTGCGTAGATGACCGAGTAGAACCGAACATCCACACCTTCACGGGCGGCACGCTCGCGCGCCTTGGTGTCGGGGCGAACGTTGAATCCGATGATGATCGCGTTGTCGACCGTTGCGAGGTTGACGTCGCTCTCGGTGACCGCACCAACACCACGGTGGATGATGCGCAGGGCGACCGAGTCATCAACATCGATCTTGAGCAGCGACTCTTCGAGTGCCTCGACAGCACCGGAAACGTCACCCTTGATGATGAGGTTGAGTGCGTCGACCTTGCCCTCTTCGAGTGCGCGAGTGAAGTCCTCGAGCGAGATGCGCTTGCGGGCACGTGCCAGCTGAGCGTTACGCTCGACCGCTTCACGCTTTTCGGCGATCTGGCGGGCGGTGCGGTCATCCTCGATCACAAGGAAGGTGTCGCCTGCTCGTGGCACGCTCGACAGTCCCTGTACCTGAACGGGTCGCGCGGGCCAGGCCTCGAGAACGGCTGTGCCGTCCTCGTCGGTCATTGCCCGAACCTTGCCGTATGCGGTACCCGCGACGATCGAGTCGCCGACACGCAGCGTTCCCGACTGGATGAGCACGGTTGCGACTGCGCCGCGTCCCTTGTCGAGTCGCGCCTCAATGGCGACACCGCGAGCGTCCTTGTTGGGGTTTGCACGAAGGTCGAGGCCAGCGTCTGCGGTGAGCAGCACGGCGTCGAGCAGCTTGTCGATGCCGATGTTGCCGAGTGCGGACACGTCGACGAACATCGTCTCTCCGCCGTACTCCTCCGCCACGAGACCGAATTCTGTGAGCTGCTGGCGAACCTTTGCCGGGTTCGCGCCCTCCTTATCGATCTTATTGACGGCGACCACGATCGGAACGCCTGCGGCCTGCGCGTGGTTGAGCGCCTCAACGGTCTGCGGCATGATGCCGTCGTCCGCCGCGACAACCAGGATTGCGATATCGGTGACCTGCGCACCACGGGCACGCATGGCGGTGAACGCCTCGTGGCCCGGTGTGTCGATGAAGGTGATGGCGCGCTCGATGCCCTCGTGCTCGGTCCAGACCTGGTACGCACCGATGTGCTGCGTAATTCCGCCTGCCTCGCCCGCGACAACGTTGGCCTTGCGGATGGCGTCGAGGAGCTTGGTCTTACCGTGGTCGACGTGACCCATGA
>JADGOT010000255.1 GCA_017882805.1 Glaciihabitans sp.
GCAATAGGTCTTGCTCATGGGGCTGACTGGCTAATGCCGCGGGTTGGTCTCGAGCCAACGGCCCCAGGTTCTGTGCGCTAATCATCGTTCGGCCCCGCCGCCATCCTGAAGGGCAACCCCAATAAGGTCGATATCGTCCTGGGCTAACTGACGCCGGCGCAGGGGGCGTTGGTTTGCGTGCCGTCCGGGTGCAACCACTTCGTGCTTGAGAGTCCCGTTGACGGCACCGTGAAGACGCTCTCGAACCCGTCTTTCGAGTTGCTCGCGTTCAGCACTACGTCGATGCCGGTATTGCCTTTCACTGGCGGATCTTTCAGAACTTTGCGATCTAGGCTCGGCACGCCATCGCCAGTGTTCCAGGTCGCCCCGGACTGGAGTGGAGAATCGCCCTTCTCGACGATGAACGTGACGAAGTCTTTGCTCTGGGGTGTAGAAGAGTAGTCGCCGTAGACGCTGACTACATCGATCTCCCTGCAGACAGCAAAGACGACATGAGTGCCAGAGCGCTGTATCGACATCAGGTCAGTCCCGAAGTTCTCGCACCCCGCGAGCGCAACACTCAAACAGAGCGCGAGCGCGGCGGCCATCCCCACCGATACGCTCCGATTGACCACCCCCGAATTCTCGCACGGGTGCGTGGCGCGCAAAAAATACAGTGCCCGTTCTCTGACGTGCGGGAACGAGGAGTCCGGTTTGGGAACGAGGCTCCTATTGAAGCGACGGTAACTACGGCCAACTATGGCGTGATCGCAGTCAACGTCCTCGGCTGAACTGCGACTCGGTCGGCACCAAAACTCAGGCTGTGCGCCCCACCAACTTGCATTGTGGCTCGATGGCTCAGTCGGCCTGAGTTTTCGTCCAGACAAAGAGATACAGTGCCCGGCCACGAGCCTGGGCGCCCGTGGCCGGGTTTGTGCCCGTTCCCTGACGTGAGGGAACGAGGAGCCCGTTCTGGGAACGACGCTCCTATTGAAGAGACGGGGACCACGGCCCGCTATGACGCGACGCCGGAAATTAGTTCAGAAGGTGGATGACGACGCCCAGGCCGCCGGTGTTGAGAGTCAGCGGAATGTTGATCGGAAGCGTGATGCCCAGCAGCGTCAGTGTCTGCTGAAGGTTCAGCGTGTTCACGCCCGCCGGCAGTGCGTTGATCCGGATCGACCAGGTGCCGTTCGAGGCAACCTTGGCTGTTCCGTAAACGACGCCGCCCGCCTGCGCCGCAACTACGGCGCCGGGAGTGCCCGTGCCGCCGAGCTGAACCACGGTGGTCACCGGAGCGCCGCCCGGGGCAGCTTGCCCCGTCGGCGACGCACCGGGAGTTAGAGCGCCCACGATCGGCGCAACCACAGTGTTGTTCAAGCCATTGACCACAGAGCCAACCGTGCCACCGACGCCAGACGTCAGCCCATTGACGGTGTCGCCCAGGCCTCCCGTCAGGCTATTCACGGTTCCGCCCAGCCCACCGGTCACACCACTGGTGCCCGAGGAGCCACCGGTCACACCATCGAGCAGGTTACCCACGGCGCCCTTACCCGAACTTGCGGCAGCACCGAGGTCAGTTGTAGTAGTCGCCGTTGGCGAAGAAGTGGGGACCGAACCCGCCGCATGCGAGTTTGGTGATGTGCCCGCTCCGCCCAGGCCCAAAGCGACGCTGCCACCGATAGCGGCGATAACGGCAACCGAGCCGATCAGCGCACTCACTCCCGTCGCAGCGCCCATCGCGAGACCCGTGCTCACGGCGGGTGCGAACGCGGCCGGAGCGGCCATCGCGGCAAACGAAGCGGGAACCGTGGGCAACGCGCTCAGAGCCGATGCGGTTGCTGCGGTTGCATGGCTCAGGCTCGCGAGCAGCATGCCGCCCACACCTGCGCCCAACATGATGGGCAGAAGCACCATCGCGAGGTGAGAACCCACTTCGTCGACCTCTTCGCTGACGATCATGCACTTTGCGCAGGTCTTCAGGTGATCGGACATCTTTTCCTGCTCGCGGGCCGTCAGGCTGTGCCGAGCGTTGTCGCCAAGGCGCGCGATCGTCCACTTGCAGGATTCGGATGCGCCGGGCTCTGACACGTGCGCCTGCAGCCACGCCTTGCGAAGCCCCTCGCGGGCACGGTAGCTGAGCGCCGCGACGCCGTTCGCGCTCATCCCGAGGATGGGAGCGACCTCGTGCGGGTCCATTCCCTCGACCTCGGTGTACCAGAGCACCGACTGCCAACGCTCGGGAAGTGAGCGGAAGGCGCGTGCCGTGAGCGTGCGGTCGAGCGCGACTGCGACCGGGTCGTCGATCGTCGCGGGATCTTCGTAGTCGGCAATGTCATCTACCTGAACGTCGCGCGACTTTGCGCCCCAGGTAGATGCGAGATTTCGGATGGTCGTATAGAGGTACGGCCGGAAAGCACCGGAAGGGCCGCCGCCCGCCAGTACTCGCTGGTAGATGCGTGTGTACGCCTCAGATACGAGATCGTCCGCATCGATCGACGAGGTGAACTGGCGGGCAACGCGTGCCCCCGAGCGATAATGACGGCGCCACAACTCGGCAAACGCGCCCTGGTCCCCCGACCGCGCGTTCGCCACAAGTTCTTCGTCTGAGGTGGTTAACCCCGTGTCAGTTTCGCTCATCCCCCTGATCCGCCTTAGGACCTTTCAATTGTCCCTCTTGAGATAGGGATCGCCAATAGGAGATCCCTCAGACGAAGAGACCGACACGTCCGACCTTTATGACGGGCTTCTTCCGCCCTCAATGTCTCGATTAGGTAACGAAGACCCCGCGCAAGACCGCGCTTTCGGGGATTATCGCTGGCTAGTGTGGAGGGGTGCCTGCGCCCATCGTCAAAAAACCGAGCCGGTTTGCCCCTCTAATTGGGTGGGTCAAGAAACTGTTCGTAGTGCGGGTTCTGCTCTACTACTCGAACGCTCAGGGCGCTCTCCTGGCCAGTGGGCTTGCCTTTCAGGCGATCTTTGCGGTCTTCGCGGCCGTCTGGGTGGGCTTCTCAATCATTGGTTTGATCGTTTCGGGCGATGCCCATCTCCAGAAACCGCTCGTCGACTTTCTCGCCGTTTCGGTGCCGGGGCTGATCAAGTCTTCCTCAGGCAATGGCGCGATCGATCCGAGAGTGCTGCTCAGCGCCGGCACTTTTACCCTGTCGGGGATCATCGCCCTCGTGGGTGTGCTGGTGACCGCTGTGGGCTGGCTGGCGTCGGCGCGCACGGCGATTCGGATCATCTTCGGCGTTCCTCAAGCGAAGAACAACTTCTTCCTGCTGAAGCTTCGCGATCTGGTGATTGCCCTCGGCTTCGGTGTGGCGCTCGTGGTTTCTGCGGCGCTCTCGGTTGCCGGGTCGGCGGCGACCGGTCTCGGTCTCGACCTGCTGGGCATCAGCCCGCATTCGCTTGTAGGCAACATCGCGGGCAAGTCGGTAACCATCGGGCTGTCCTTCGTACTGGATGCGGTAATCCTGGGCGCCCTGTTCCGGGTGTTGTCTGGCGTCAGTATTCCGTGGCGACGGCTGTTCGGCGGAGTGGTCATCGGCGCGATCGCGCTCGGCGCGCTGAAAGTGGCGGGCGGGAGCCTGCTCGGAGTGTCAAAGAGCAATCCCTTGCTCGCCTCCTTCGCGGTGATCCTCGGGCTTCTGATTTTCTTCAACTTTGTCTGCCAGGTGATCTTGCTCTCCGCCTCATGGGTCAGCGTGGCCCTCGATGATCGCGGGCTCGCGATCGGCGCGATGGACCGTTCGCGAAGGCCCACCGAACCGGCCGACGTCGGAGCCCCTCAGTAAACTTTGGGGATGGCTGGGCTCCTGCGCATCGCGACCGTGAACACGAATGGCGTCCGCGCCGCATATCGACGGGGCATGGCGAAGTGGCTGGACAGCCGCGATGTCGACATCCTGGCGATTCAGGAGGTTCGGGCATCCACGCAGGATCTTGAAGACCTGCTGGGGCCAGACTGGGACATCCTTCATGATGCCGCCACGGCAAAGGGTCGCGCCGGTGTTGCCCTGGCGTCGCGCGCGGCGTCGTCCAAACATCAGAAGGCTTCTATTCATCGCGTAACGCTCGGCGCAGACGACTTCGATAGCGCGGGACGCTGGCTCGAGGCCGACTACGAGGTTGGCGACGCGATCGTGACCGTCGTCTCGACCTACGTGCACTCGGGAGAGGTCGGTACGCCCAAGCAGGTCGAGAAGTACAAGTTTCTCGACGCAATGGAGGCGCGGATGCCCGAGCTCGCCGCTGACGGAAAGTTTTCCGTGATCCTTGGCGACCTCAATGTGGGGCATCGCAAGCTCGATATCAAGAACTGGCGTGGCAACCAGAAGGCCGCCGGGTTTCTGCCCGAAGAGCGCGCGTACTGGGACCGATTCGTCGGAGCCGAAGACGAGCCGACCTACAACTCGGGGGCAGGGCTCGGTTGGGTAGACATCGGTCGCAAATGGGCGGGTGAGGTAGAAGGTCCATACACGTGGTGGAGCTGGCGCGGTCAGGCGTTCGCGAATGACTCAGGCTGGCGCATCGACTACCAGCTCGCCTCGCCCGCGCTTGCCGCAACGGTGAAGAACTACTCTGTCGACAAAGCCGCCAGCTATGAGGAACGCTTCAGCGACCACACTCCCGTCGTGGTCGACTACGACCTTTAGGGTGCATGGCCCTTCGACGAGGTCAGGGACCGGGATAATTGGCACATGAGCACCAAACCCCGACTCTTCTCCGGCATGCAACCGTCGGCCGACTCGCTCCAGATCGGCAACTACATCGGGGCGCTGCTGCAGTGGCGGGAAATGCAGACCACCAACGACGCCATATTCTGTGTGGTGGATCTGCACGCGCTCACCGTGCCACAAGATCCGAAGCTCCTCGCCGAGCAGACCCGAAAGACCGCAGCCCAGTACATCGCAGCGGGTATCGATCCCGAGAAATCGATCCTGTTCGTGCAGTCGCACGTGCCAGCGCATCCGCAGCTGGCCTGGATCCTCAACACCATCACGGGGTTCGGCGAAGCGAGCCGGATGACGCAGTTCAAAGACAAGGCCGCCAAGACGGGAACGGACTCAGCGTCAGTCGGACTGTTCGCCTACCCCGTGCTGATGGCTGCCGACATCCTGCTGTACGACACCGTGGCGGTGCCGGTCGGCGACGACCAGAAGCAGCACGTCGAACTCACCCGCGACGTCGCGAATCGGTTCAACTCCCGCTTCGGCGACACGTTTGTTGTGCCCGAGCCGGTCATCATGAAAGCGACCGCCCGCATCTACGACCTACAGAATCCGACCTCGAAGATGAGCAAATCGGCCGCCTCCGATGCCGGAGTCGTCTGGATGCTGGATGACCCAGGTAAGACTGCAAAGAAGATCAAGTCTGCGGTGACCGATGACGATCGCGAGATCCGATTCGATCGGGGGGCAAAGCCGGGCGTCTCGAATCTGCTGACGATCCTGTCGGCGTTCACCGGTGAGTCGGTGCCTGCGCTCGAGGCATCGTTTGCTGGCAAGGGGTACGGAGACCTCAAGACGACCGTTGCGGATGCTGTCGTCGCGACCTTTGACCCGATGCGTGCTCGTGCACTCGAACTGCTGGATGACCCCGCCGAACTTGACCGCATCCTCGGCCGAAACGCGGAGCGCGCCCTCGCCATCGCGGGACCGAAGCTTGAACTCGTGTACGACCGGGTCGGGCTGCTGCGCCGATCGTGAAACCGGTCACGCTGCGAACCGAACGGCTAACGCTCGACCAGCCGAGGCTCGACGACATCGATCTGGTGGTCGACTACTGTCAGGATCCGATCTTCGAGACGTACATGCTGACACCGTGGCCCTACGAGCGCGTGCACGCCGAGACCTTCATCGGAACGGTTGTTCCGATGCGGTGGACGGACGACGTCGAGTACACCTGGGCTCTCCGGTTCGACGGCAACTTCCTCGGACTCATCGGCTTTCGCGTCGGAGCAAACGACATCGGATTCTGGCTTGGCGCACCCCACCGTGGCCACGGATACATGCCCGAGGCGACAGGGGCCGTCGCCGATTTCGCATTCGCCCGTTCGGAACGCCCGCTTCATTGGGAGTGCATCCCAGGCAACCTGGCGTCCGTGTCGGTTGCCCGGAAGGCAGGATTCACGTGGCTGGGCGAAGGACCGTCGCTCTATCCCGATCGTCGCGGTGCGGAGGCGCTCGCGTGGCGAGGCAGCCTGCGACCGACCGACTCCCGCGACCCTAAGCCGGGCTGGCCTGTCTAGCGACCACGAGCCGCAGAGCCCCGTCGAACTCGGGCTGATCGCGCAGGTAGCCGTACTTCTCATCCCACGCTCCCGAATGGAGATCGGCGGTGAGATCACGCACGAATCGCTCCTCGACCCCGGCACCGACGAAGCTCCATGCGGAGTTCGCCGCACGGGCCCCGGGTTCGAGCAGGAGTTCAGGCCGACCGAAGTAGGCCTGATTGAATCCGTCCACGCAGTCGAAGGGTACGGTAACGACCACGACCGTGGCCTCGCCGCCGAGTGCTCTGGCGATTCTCTGGATATCGGGATACCGCGAGGCTTCCGCCGCCATTACCTCCGGACAATAGTCCGTGAGCCAAAAGCGCTCGACGATCGCCGGATCGGCGGACAGAATGACGACTGGGCCCCGGGCTACCCGACGCATCTCGGCGAGGCCGGCGTCGACATCCGACCACTGATGCACCGAGAACGTCGCCATGCTCGCATCGAACGTGTCGTTCTCGAACGGAAGAGACTCCGCGGTCGCGTCGACGGCCGGGCGGTCGGCCGGGCGCTGCGCTCGCATGGATGCGCTGGGCTCCACAGCCGTTACGGTCCGGTCGAGCGGTTCGTAGGATCCCGCACCCGCGCCAACATTCAGCACCGTTCGTGCGTCCCCGAGCGCCGACGCGATTGCTTTCTCGATTCGAGGATCGGGCCGCCGGTAGACCGTGTATCCATGGGCCAGAGACGAATAGTCGACGTCGCCCGCGCTTCCGTCGGTGTGTGGTCTCGCGGTCACAAAATCTCCATCAGGATGGTCACGTGATCTCTGTCGTTCTGTTTGATCTCGACGATACGCTGTTCGCCCATCGGCGAGCCGTCGAGGATGGTGTTGTCGCGCATCTGCGCTCGACCGGCCTCGTCGACCCCGAAGCCGACTTCGCCGCCGAGGCGGCACGGTGGAGCGCGCTCGAGGAGCATCACTACACGCGATACCTGCACGGGGATCTCGATTACCTCGGCCAACGGCGAGCCCGGGCCACAGACTTTCTTCGGCCATACGGCGTCGAGTTTGAATCAGATGCGGCGGCCGAGGAGTGGTTCGAGACCTACCTCCGCGAGTACCGCGCGGCCTGGCAGCTGCACGACGATGCCCTGCCTGTGCTGCGCTCGCTCTCGCGCTTTCGTCTGGGCATTATCACTAACGGAGTAACTCACTTTCAGCAGCCGAAGCTGGATGCTCTCGGCATCGCCCCCTTCTTTGAGCACGTGATTACGTCGGGGGACTTTGGGGCAGTGAAGCCGCACCCGAGTATTTTCCTCCACGCATGCGAGGTCTTTGGAGTGCAGCCGACACAGGCCGCATACGTTGGCGATCGCCTGGCCACCGATGCGATCGGGGCGGCCGAGGCGGGCCTACTCGGTGTTTGGCTCAATCGGGACGCCGCCGTGACCGACCTCGAAAACGAGAAGGTTGCGACTCACGGCATCCGAGTGATCTCCACGCTTGCCGCGCTACCGGCCTGCCTGGCGGATGCCGAAGAACCCCTATTGTAGGTTTTCGCTATGCCAATGTTCGTTGCGGCACCCCTTCTGATCCTGCTGTTTCTGGCTTCCGCCATCCCGTGGATGCTCATACTGCGGGCGCGAATAGGGCACCTCCTCGCGATCCCAGCAACGGCCGGCACTGCCCTGCTGCTACTGCTTGCGGTGCTGATCGTCTCGCACCTTCTTGACACGGACTACATCGCCTCGCTTGTCGTTTCAAGCCTCGCGATTGGTGCGGTTGGCGCGGTTCTCGCCATTCGGACGCCCGACGTACTTCGACGCCCTGGGCGACATGCTGTAGCGCTCTGGTGTCCGGCGCTTTTGGGCGCTGCCATCTGGATCGCAACGGGACTCGCGGCCCAAGTCCTGCCAGGCACGTCCCGGTTTGGATGGGTAATGAATGGTGACGCACTCAACAATCTCTACTTCAGCGGACTGGTCGCTCGCGACAACGGCCTCGCCTTCAACGCAACGACCAATCCGGTCCCCCTTCCGGCATCGCTTATCGCCATCGGGCTCGGAGCAGGGTCACCGTCGTCGGCATCAGCGAGCGCAGCTCTGGCACAGGAACTCGCTGGCTTGACTCTCGTCTGGGTCGTTCTCCTCGCCGTTCTGTGTGTAGCGATGGGTGTGGTCGCGGCGTCGCTCGTCCCCGCGACCCTGACCCGCACCGTCGTCATCGTGAGTGCCCTTGGATCACTGCTGCCGCTGACCTGGTTTGTCGCCGGGCTGTCCATTCAGTGGGGCTATTTCAACGTGGACATTGTCCTGCCCATCGCGCTCGGAGCCTGGCTGATCTATCTAGGCAGCGACCGGCACCCGCTCGCTGCTCTGATCTGCCTCATCGGATTTACGGCACTGGCGGGGGCTACGTGGACACCCATCGCACTGCTCATCGTGCCGCTGGGAGTCGCAGTGGTTATTAGACACGCTCGTGTATTTCGTGCGATCCGCCGCCGATATCTGATTGCCGTCGTCGTGGCGGTCGCTGTTGGCGTGTTCTTCATGACCCGATTGTTTAACCTCTCCGCAGCGTTAGCCAAGAATGGACCCTTGAGTGCGAGCGGTGCCGGTTTCACCGGCTTCGTCAACCTCTGGTGGTGCGTTCCGATCGTCGCGGTGCTCGTCCTCATTGGCGCCCTCATGGTTCGGCGCAGCGCCCCGTTCCCCGTGACCTCCGGCACGATCGGCCTCCTGATCGGGGGTGCTCTCATAACCGCCCTGCTGGTCTACCTAGCCAGCGGCGGGTCGGCCGAACTGTTTAGCGCCTACTACCCCAAAAAGTACGCGTTGATCCTTCTTGTGCTTCTGGGAGTACTCACGCTCTCGTTCCTGGTGGGAGCATTCGCCGGGCAAGTGCGCACTTCGCTGCTCGCCATGGTGGTTGTGCTGGCCATCTTTGCGGCTGCCTTCCTTCCCCCGGGCACCTGGCCTGAGGTCCTGCAACGACAGCCGGTCGTGCGCATCCTGGGCGACTTTGTACGACACGACGGAGAGTCCACGGTCCGCGAAATCCTGAAACTGACGACCGAGAAACACCCCACCGTACTTTGGCAGTCCGGTGACCCCGACGAACCCATTGTCAACGAGTGGCTTCTGCTTGCGC
>JADGOT010000256.1 GCA_017882805.1 Glaciihabitans sp.
ACCATGCTCGCGCTGGCCGCCCTCGGGGTGGTTGCCGTGGGGGTTTTGACCGGATGCTCACCCACCGTCGCGCTCACCCCGGCAGCGAGCGCCACCAGCGCGAAGTGCGCCAGCGTTGTCGTATTGCTGCCCGACACGGTATCGAGTCTTGCGCAGCGCGAGACTAACGCGCAGGGCACCGGCGCGTGGGGCGAACCGCCTGACATCGTGCTGCATTGTGGGGTGCCCGTTCCCGATCCCACTTCCAAGTTCGCGTGCTACACGGTCGATGGCATCGACTGGCTGCAGGATGACAGGAGGGCCCCGATCTTCACGTTCACAACCTACGGGCGCGACCCTGCCGTTGCCGTAACGATCAACTCGAAGAACGTGAAGGCGGACGGCAACCAGGCACTCAACGACCTGGCGATCGCGGTAGCTGAGATCCCGGCGAAACATCATTGCATTGCTCCGGTGGAGACGCTGCAGGATGGTCAGCCGGTCGACCGGCCGACTTCGACACCGACTCCGACACCGCCGGCCACGCCCACAGCCAAGCCCTAGCGCGCGGTCTGCAGTCCCAGCGTGATGAGTTCGTCGATCAGTTCCGGGTAGGTCATCCCCGACGCGAGCCAGCATTTCGGGAACATCGAAATCGGGGTGAACCCCGGCATGGTGTTCAACTCGTTGATCACGAAACCGGTTTCGGTCAGGAAGAAGTCTGCCCGCGCGAGACCCGTCCCGCCGATCGAATCGAACGCCCGAGCGGCGAGATCTTGAATCGAGGCCAGTTCGGAAGCCGTCAGGTTCGTGGGGCAGACGACGTCGGCTCCGGTCGCATCCAGGTATTTGGCTTCGAAGTCGTAGAACTCGTGACCGGTCATCACGATCTCCCCCGCCAGCGAGACGCGAGTGGCACCACCGTCGCGTCCGCCGAGCACACCGCATTCGATTTCGCGACCAATGACCGCGGCCTCGATGAGCACCTTGTCATCCTCGGCCAGCCCGCTCGCCATGCCGGCAGCAAGATCCGCCGGGGACGTAACCTTTGTCACTCCGACGCTCGAACCGGCTCGCGCGGGCTTGATAAACGCCGGCCAGCCCAGAACCTCGACCGATGCCGCCACCAAACGCGGGTTGGATGCCCACTCGCGCGCGGTGACCGTGATTCCCGGGGCGACCGGGATGCCCGCCTGGGAGAACACAATCTTGGCGAAGTGCTTGTCCATGCCGAGGGCCGACGCCAGCACGCCGTCACCGACATAGGGCAGTCCGGCGAGCTCGAGCATGCCCTGCAGCGTGCCGTCCTCGCCCCAACGCCCGTGGAGAATCGGGAAAACCACATCGATGTCGCCGAGCGAATGAACGGCTCCCGCAGCATCCAGGTAGCGCAGCTCTCGAGTCGCGGTCGACTGGGGCCACAGGATGCGCGTGCCGTTGTCGTGAACCTCCGGCATGTTCGCCGGATCCATCACGAACTTCTCGAAATCGTCCTCTTCAAGCGTGAACGCGCCGTCGTGTGTGATTCCGATCGGAATGACGTCGTACTTCTGGCGATCGATCGCCTCGAGCACCCCGCCCGCCGTGGCACAGCTGATGGTGTGCTCAGACGAGCGTCCTCCGAACAGGATGGCGACGGTCAGCTTTGACACGGCTACTCTCCCTGGGGCGTCGGATCTGATGTGAGATGGGGGGCGATGTCTCTCGGATTAAGCGTACCGGCCAAGACCTCGGCGACCTGACTCACGATAGGCATTTCGACGCCCTTGGCCAGTGCGAGCTCAAGAACCGGCGCGACCGAGGTCAGGCCCTCGGCGGTCTGCTTCATCTGGTTGATGACCTCGGAGAAGCTATAGCCCTGCCCAAGAAGTCGCCCAGCCGTGTTGTTCCGTGAGAGCGGCGACTCGCAGGTCGCGATGAGGTCACCGAGACCGGCAAGGCCGGACAGCGTCTCCGCCCGCCCGCCGTAAGCCACCGAGAAGTCGATCATCTCGGCCAGTCCGCGCGTGATGATCGATGCCTTCGTGTTCTCGCCGTAACCAACGCCATCCACGATCCCGATCGCCACGGCGATCAGGTTCTTGAGCACTCCGCCGAACTCGGTGCCGATGACATCCGTGTTGACGTAGGAGCGGAAGTAGGGGTTGGTCGCAACCAGTGCGACAGCGGTCGCGGTGTCGAGGCTCTCGGACGCGACGACGGCCGCGGTGGGCTGCTCGCGCGCAATCTCGAGGGCGAGGTTAGGTCCGGATGCGACAGCCACGCGCTCGGGCGGCAACTGCAGCTCCTGGTACAGCACCTCGCTCATCCGAAAGCGGGTGCCCTTCTCGACGCCCTTCATCAACGACACGACGACGGCATCCTTCTCGAGCAGCTCGCGAACGTCGGCAAGGTTCTCCCGCAGCGACTGGCTCGGCACCGAGATGTACACCTGCTCAGCGCCCTCCATCACCGCGGCGAGATCGGAACTTGCCGTAAGCGAGCGAGGCAGGTTGATGCGCGGCAGGTAATCGCTGTTGCGCTTCGACTCCGAGATCTCGCGGGCAAGCTCGGGCCGGCGCGCCCACAAGACGACTTCGGCTCCGCCGTCGCTCAGGATCTTCGCGAACGTCGTGCCCCACGACCCGGCCCCCAGAACCGCGACCCTAGGCCCCATCGAAGTGTCCCGTCTCTGATTGGTGCATCGCCGCAGGGTCCCAGCGTTCTGCTGGCGCGGTCTCGCCGCGAAGGTCCTCGAGCAGGTCGGTGATGTCGTTCATCACATCATTCGTTGCAGCGGCGAGCAGGGCAGTGTTGATCGGCTTGCCCCGATACGGGGAGAGGTCGACCGGGTCGCCATACTTGACCACGATCGTCTTGCGCGGGAACAGGCTCAGCTTGCCGTACCTCGGCAAAACGAGCTGTGTGCCCCAGTGGGCGAGCGGAATGATCGGGATATCCGCGTCGAGCGCCATCCGCACCGCGCCAAATTTGCCACGCATCGGCCAGTAGTCCGGGTCACGCGTCAGCGTGCCCTCGGGATAAATGATCACGGCGAGTCCGTGCTCCGTGATCTGTCGAGCTGCCGCCAGCGGGTCGGCGCTGCGCGCTGCCCCGGTGCGCTCGACCGGCACCTGTTTCGTCCTGCGCATGATCGCGCCGAGTACTGGCACCTTAAAGAGCGATGCCTTGGCCAGAAAGCGGGGCATCCTGCCGACTTTCCACATGGCGACACCGATCACGAGCGGGTCAATTTCGCTGTAGTGGTTCGGTGCGAGGATGAACGCACCCGTTGCGGGCGCCTTATCGCCGTCCTGAATCGTGATCTTTGACAGCGCGCCCATGAGCGGGATGACCAGGACCGCGAGAAATCGCCAGATCGCGGTCTTCTCGGACTTGTGCGCCGACGTCACGACGAAGGTTAACCCTCGAAGTCGAAGTCGGCTCCGAGCAGCGCGAGCTTGTCAATGAAGTGTTCATACCCGCGGCTGATGATGCCGACGTTGCTAATGGTCGAGCGACCCTCGGCCGTGAGTGCCGCAATGAGGTGGCTGAAACCACCGCGGAGGTCAGGCACCGTGATGTCGGCTCCGTGCAGCGGGGTGGGGCCAGTTATGACGGCCGCCTGCTCGAATTCACGGCGCGCGACCCGACGGTCGTACCCGGCGAGCCCCTCCTTGTGCACGACAATGTTTGCGCCCATCGCGATGAGGGCATCCGTGAAACCGAACCGATTCTCGTACACCGTCTCGTGCACGATCGAAACGCCTCTCGCCTTCGTCAGCGCGACGATGAGCGGCTGCTGCCAGTCAGTCATGAAGCCGGGATGAACATCCGTCTCTATCACGACCGGCTTAAGCTCGCCGCCCGGGTGGTAGAAGCGGATGCCGTCCTCGTGGATGTCGAACGCTCCACCGACCTTGCGGAAGATGTTGAGGAACGTCATTAGCTCCTGCTGCTTTGCACCGCCGACGAAGATGTCTCCCTCGGTGGCGAGGGCTGCGGAGGCCCAGCTGGCGGCCTCGTTGCGGTCGAACAGCGCGCGGTGGGTGTATCCGGTGAGCTTGTCGACGCCTTCAATGAAGATGACACGGTTGGGCTCGACCGTGATTATCGCCCCCATCTTCTGCAGGATGGCAATGAGATCCATGATCTCCGGCTCGATGGCCGCGTTCTTCAGCTCGGTAACGCCCTCGGCACGCACGGCCGTGAGCAGAACCTGCTCAGTCGCACCCACGCTCGGATACGGAAGTTCGATCTTGGCGCCCTTGAGGCCGTTGGGAGCCGTCAGGCGGAACCCCTCGTAGCTCTTGTCGACGATCGCGCCGAAGGCACGAAGCGCATCCATGTGAAAGTCAATGGGACGGTCGCCAATGCGGCATCCGCCCAGGTCAGGGATAAGCGCCTCGCCTAGGCGATGAAGCAGCGGCCCGCAGAACAGAATCGGAATGCGGCTGGAGCCCGCGAGCGCATCAATTTGCGCGAAGTGCGCCTTGAGCACGTTGCTCGGATCGAGAACCAGTTCGCCCGGGGCGACCTGGGTGACCGAGACCCCATAGGCGTTCAGCATTCCCGTGACCACACCGACGTCGCTGATGTCCGGGACATCCTTGAGGTGGCTCGGTGTGTCGCCGAGCAGGGCCGCAACCATAGCCTTGGTAGCCAGGTTCTTGGCGCCGCGAACCTCGATGCGCCCGCGCAGCGGCTTGCCACCGTTGATGGTGATTTTGTCGGACTTTAATCCCACGCGCTCCCCAGCCTTCTGGGCATCCGTTAAGAGACTCAACTATTTCACCGGCAATGTCTTGGGCCGCCAAGATTCGCGGCGGGCTTCGAAATCAGTAATTCGCGCCTCTTCACGCAGGGTGAGCCCGATGTCGTCCAGACCTTCGAGCAAACGCCATCTAGTGTAATCGTCGATCTCAAAGGGCACTGTGGTCTCGCCGATCGTCGCTGTTCGGGAGGTCAGGTCGACCGAAATCTGAATTCCGGGGGTCGTGTCGATGATCGACCAGATCTTTTCAACATCCTGCTCGCTGATGGTGCCAGTGAGCAACCCCTGCTTGCCTGAGTTTCCGCGAAAGATGTCGCCGAACTTCGGGGCCAGCACCGCGGTGAATCCGAAGTCGCGCAGAGCCCATACCGCGTGCTCCCGCGAAGAACCAGTGCCGAAATCGGGGCCGGCGATCAGGATTCCGCCCTGCGCGTACTCGGGCTTATTGAGCACGAAATCGGGATCCTGGCGCCACGCGTAGAACAGCGCGTCGTCGTATCCGGTCTTCGTGACGCGCTTGAGGAACACCGCCGGAATGATCTGGTCGGTGTCGACATTTGCGCGTTGCAGCGGGACGGCGGTGCCGGTGAGAACGGAGATCTTGTCCATTACCGCTGCACCTCGTGACTCTCGCTCTTACCTGGTTCAGAGACGCCGTCGACGTAATCGGGATCGACATCCAGCGTTCGCGCTCCACGGTTGCTTGCGTTTCCGCTTGCTTCTGCCGACGCGTAGTCACCGGCGAGGGACTCGGGCACGGAAACGCCGAGGTCCCACGGGCTGCTCAGCGTTCCGCGGATGGCGGTTGCGGCCGCAACAAGAGGCGAGACCAGGTGCGTGCGTCCGCCCTTGCCTTGCCGTCCCTCGAAGTTGCGGTTCGAGGTGGAGGCGCAACGCTCCCCCGGGGCGAGCTGGTCGGGGTTCATGCCGAGGCACATCGAGCAACCGGCGAACCGCCATTCCGCGCCGAATTCCTCGACGATCTTGTCGATACCCTCGGCTTCGGCCTCAATGCGCACGCGTGCACTGCCGGGTACGACCATGACCCGCACGCCGTCGGCCTTCTTCTGGCCCTTGATGATTGACGCGAACGCGCGGAGGTCTTCGATGCGCGAGTTGGTGCAGGACCCCATGAAGACCGCATCCACGTGGATGTCCTTCATCGGGGTTCCCGCTACGAGGTCCATGTATTCGAGCGCGCGCTCGGCGGATGCGCGCTCGTTCGGATCGCTGTAGCTTTCGGGCGAGGGGATGTTCTCGCTTAGGGACACACCCTGGCCCGGGTTCGTTCCCCAGGTGACGAACGGCTCAAGCTCGTTGGCATCGAGGTAGACCTCGGCGTCGAAGACCGCGTCGTCGTCGGTTTTCAGTGTTTCCCAGTACTCGACGGCGGCATCCCAGTCGGCACCCTCCGGAGCATGCGGGCGACCCTTCAGGTAGTCATAGGTGGTCTGGTCTGGCGCAACCATGCCGGCGCGCGCCCCCGCCTCGATCGACATGTTGCAGATCGTCATGCGGCCATCCATCGACAGCGACCGGATGGCGCTGCCGCGGTATTCGAGCACGTAGCCCTGGCCGCCGCCCGTGCCGATCTTCGCGATGACCGCGAGGATGATGTCTTTAGCCGTCACACCCGGGCGCAACGCACCCTCGACCGTGATGGCCATGGTCTTGAACTCCTGCAGCGGCAGAGTCTGGGTGGCGAGCACGTGCTCGACCTCGCTCGTACCGATTCCGATCGCCATCGCGCCGAACGCCCCGTGAGTCGAGGTGTGGCTGTCGCCGCAGACCACGGTGATGCCCGGCATGGTGAGCCCCAGCTGGGGCCCTACGACATGCACGATGCCCTGCTCGATGTCACCGAGCGAGTGCAGGCGCACGCCGAACTCCTCGGCGTTGCTGCGCAGCGTCATGATCTGGGTGCGGCTGGTCAGATCGGCGATCGGCTTGTCGATGGCGAGCGTCGGAGTGTTGTGATCCTCGGTCGCGATCGTGAGATCGGGGCGGCGCACTGGACGTCCCGCCATGCGCAGGCCGTCGAATGCCTGCGGGCTGGTGACCTCGTGCACGAGGTGAAGATCGATGTAGATGAGGTCGGGAGACCCGTTCTCGCCCTTGACGACGAGGTGGTCATCCCAGACCTTTTCGGCCAGTGTCTTGGGCATTGATCGAGGCTATCACCCGGCACCGCGCACTGCGCTGGCGCCGAGCATCACGGTAGGCGAACGCTAGTAGGACTTCATCCCGGTGAGCCCGGCGGTCGGGAAGCACGACGAAAGCGCCGTGATGCTTAGCTGCGGACCCTGCACGATGGTGATCGTGTACTTTGCGCCCGCTTTCGAGGTGAGTACGAG
>JADGOT010000257.1 GCA_017882805.1 Glaciihabitans sp.
GGTCGTTCCTCGACGCCGAGGAGTGCCGTATCGCGATCAAGGAGTTGCAGTCCGACATGGGCGGCATGATGTCGCGGGTGAGGCCGGTCCCACCCAACGCGTGGACCTGGGAACTCCGACGCGGGGGGGTGCCGATCGCGGCGTCGGGCCATGCCTTCGACCGGTTGATCCGGTGCGAGCGCGGGTTGGCGCACTTCATCGAACGGCTCGGCGTGGCTCCGATCGCCGAGACGGTAATGGCATCTGATGCCCGTCGATGGATGCGAGGAGCGCGCTAGCGTGTTCGTCCCCTGTTCAGGTTGCGGCTTTCGATGCGACGCAACGCGCGACTCTCATCGACTTGTGCACCTTACGTCGCAGCAATCGCCGGAATTGTCGGCATGACTGCAACGACAGCTGGGCCCATCTCCGAGTTGGAAGACCCCCCACGCAAGATCACCGCGCGACCGTTGTTCGTCGACCGCGTCTTTCACGGCGGCGCAAGGACGATCGGCGTGTCGGTTCTCCTCATCACCGCATCGATCGGGCTGTTCCTGGCGCTGCAGTCGATTCCGACGCTGCGCAGGTACGGACTCAAGTTCTTCACCGTCAGCGACTGGTCTCCCGACCGAGGCGTGGTCGGCATCGCGTCCGTGTTGCTGGGCACTCTCACGATCGCCCTAGTCGCCTTGACGATTGCCTTTCCTCTCGCCTTCCTGTCCGCGCTTTACATCAGCGAGTACGCACCTGCCCGCTTTCGACCGATCATGATCTCGATGATCGACCTGATGGCAGCTGTGCCGAGCATCGTGTACGGGCTCTGGGGGTTCTTCCTCATCCAGCCAGCCGCCGCCCATATCGCTCGATGGCTCAGCGCCAATCTGGGGTGGCTGCCATTCTTCCACGTACGTGGTGATCCGCACGCCGCGGTCTGGCAGGTCAGCGACTACTACGCATCGGCGTTCATAGCAGGGATCGCCGTTGCGATGATGGTCATCCCGATGGGGTGCGCCGTCATGCGCGAGGTGTTCTCAAAGGCACCCGCCGGTGAGCGGGAAGCCGCATACGCGCTGGGATCGACGCGCTGGGGCATGATCCGGTCCGTCGTCCTGCCGTTCGGGCGCGGCGGAATTATCGGTGGGACGATGCTTGCGCTCGGCCGCGCGCTCGGCGAGACGATCGCCGTCGTGATGATCATTTCGCCGGCATTCGACCTCAAGTTCCGTCCGCTCGAAAATGGAACGATCTCGGTGTCTGCGCTGATCGCGGGCCGATTCGGCGACTCGTCTCCAGCGCAACTTTCGGCTCTACTCACTGCCGGATTCATCCTGTTCCTGATCACCCTTCTCGTGAACACGCTCGCCGCCGTGATCGTCAGCCGCGGTCGTAGCGGCGCAGGTACGGACATATAGGGGCTGTGGTGATGGCAACTACAATCTTCGCACCACCCGGGGGCGGGCGGACCTATCTGCGGGACGAGACGGTCGATTCGATCGACTTCAGCCCGAGGCCGGACCGGCCGCGACCGCTGCGAACCCGCACATTCGACGATAGGTCGACCTTCGTGGGTTCGCTCGTCGGTTCGTTCGGACTGACGTGGATCACCTACACATATATCGTTCCGTTCAGCGGCCTGGTCGGATTCTTTGTCTGCTGGTACCTGACCTTCGTTCTCGTCTACGTCGGTGTGACGTCACTCAGCTCACCCCGCACGGTCGTCGTCGACCGGATTGTGTCCGCAGTAGTCCATGCCGCCGCGGCGCTCACGGGCTTGGCCCTGGCGTGGGCAGTCGCCTTTCCCTTCTTCAAGGGCTATCACGCGCTCTTCCACATGAACTTCCTTACCCAGGATCAGCACGGTGTCGGTCCCCAGGACGCTTATAGCCACGGTGGCGTGCTGCACGCCATTGTGGGGACGCTCATCGAGATCGTCTTTGCCGTCGGGGTAGCTCTGCCGCTCGGTGTCGGCGCTGCCGTGTTCATGTCCGAGGTGGGTGGGCGGTTGGCGTGGCTCGTTCGAACCGTCGTCGAGGCGATGACGGCGCTACCCTCCATCGTCGCGGGACTGTTCATCTATACGGTGCTGATCGTTGACCTTCACTTCCCGAAGACGGGGTTCACCGCATCCATGGCGCTCGCGGTGATGATCTTGCCGATCATCGCGCGGGCATCGGATGTGGTCCTGCGCGTCGTGCCTAGCGGCCTTCGTGAAGCGAGCCTCGCCCTCGGAGCGTCCCGGTGGCAGACGGTGTGGCGTGTCGTGCTCCCGACCGTACGGCCGGGGCTCGCCACTGCCCTGATCCTCGGCGTCGCGCGTGGTGTCGGTGAGACGTCACCGGTGTTGCTCACCTCGGGCGCCTCGACTTTCATGAACACGAATCCGTTCAATCAGCCAATGAACTCGCTGCCGCTGTACACATACACGGCGGTGCGAAGTGGTGAGCCGCGCTTCATCGAGCGCGGCTTTGCGTCCGCGGCCGTTCTGCTCACCCTCGTGCTCGCGCTGTTCGTCATCGCGCGCGTGCTCGCCCGACAAAAGGTGCGAGCCTAGTGCTTCCCCCGCACCTCCGCCCATCAAATGGCAAAGGCTCCGCCATGTCTCGATTCTCCCGACGCGCAGCTGCCCTGGCCGCCGTCAGCACCTTTGCGGCACTCTCTGCTGCGCTGCCCGCCGGTGTCTCTGCGGGTGCGGCTCCGAGCCATGCCCAGATCAACGGGTCGGGGTCGTCCTGGGCCGCCAACGCCGTGAACCAGTGGATCGCCGATGTCAACAAGCAGGGCCTGCAGGTGGTCTTCACGTCGGCGGGTTCGGCGCAAGGACGCAAGGACTTCGCCTACAAGACGACCGACTATGGCGTCAGCGATATCGCCTATCAGGGCAAGGACCCTCTGACGGGCGATGTCGACAGCTCGCTCGGCCGTCCGTTCGCCTATCTCCCGATCGTGGCGGGAGGGACCTCGTTCCCGTACAACCTCTCCGTCGCCGGCCGCCGAATCCGTAACCTGCGCTTGTCCGGAAACACCGTTGCCGAGATCTTCACCAACCACATCACGTACTGGGACGACCCCCGGATCAGGGCAGACAACAACAACAAGCTGGCGCTGCCGCACATCCCGATCATTCCGGTCGTGCACTCGGAAGGCTCCGGTTCGACCGCACAGTTCACGCGGTACTTGGCCACGCTGTACTCGAGTCTGTGGACACCGTTCAACCACGGTGTGAGTAGTGGCACGGAGTACTTCCCCCGGCAGGGCAGCCAGGTGGCTCAGAACGGATCGGACGGCGTGATCAACTTCATTACGTCGGGGGCAGGAAATGGAACCATCGGCTTCGACGAATACTCCTACGCGTTAGGTGCGAACTTCCCGGTAATCAAGTTGGAGAATGCTGCCGGCTACTTCACGGCGCCCACGCAGTACAACGACGCGGTCGCGCTCACCAAGGCGATCATCAATCAGGACCCGACATCTCCTGACTATCTGACGCAGGATCTGCACGAGGTCTACGTCAACCCCGACATCCGGACCTATCCGTTGTCGTCGTACTCCTACATGATCATTCCGACGGGAAACAACTCGGCCGAGACGAAGACAAAGACGACGGCGCAGCGTCAAACGATCGCCGACTTCCTCTACTACTCGATCTGTCAGGGACAGGCAGAGATGGGACCCATCGGGTATTCACCCTTGCCGCTCTACCTGGTCCAGGACGGCTTCGGCCAAATCGCCAAGCTCAAGACCGCCGACCCGAACGTCGACCTCACCAGCCGTGACGTGACGACGTGCAACAACCCGACCTTCGACGCGGCGTCGCACGACCTCTCGAACAACCGTCTGGCAAAGATCGCTCCGAACCCGGCTGCTTGTGACAAGGAGGGAGCAGGACCGTGCGATGCGAGTACCGGCATCGCCAACGCCAACCCGAACAGCAACGGAAGCGTCACGGGTGGCAACGGCAACGGCAACGGCGGGGGAACGACAGCGTCTGGCAACTCAGGCGGAACAAGCACGGCTGGGACGAAGGCTCCCGGAGCGAAGACCACCATCGGCGCTCACGTGGATCCCAACACTGGCCAGCTGGTGTTCGGCGATGCAGGTGACAGCGGCACCGGCACGTCGGCGGACGTCGTCGGACAAACAACTGAGCTCGCAGCGTCGGCATCGCAAGACGGGTTCAGCAC
>JADGOT010000258.1 GCA_017882805.1 Glaciihabitans sp.
CTTGCGGATAAACGCCTGGATGCATCTGACGCAGTCGGTCGAACAGTTCGTGGCCGGTCTGATCGGGATCCGCTTCGAGCCAGGCGAGCAGCTAGGGCCAGAGCAAATCAAACGGATCGATCCGAGAACGCCAGTAGTGTACGGGCCGCGGTTTTGCGCAGTGCGTCGAGCGAGTTTCGCCTGTTCGCCAAGCCGTGGAGAGACTCGCCAAGAAGCCGGTGCGATCGCGGTTGGCGGGCGCCGGCGTGTCAGCCTTTCCATGGTCGACCAGTGCGATCAGGTGGCTTTACATTTTGCGGATGTCCTCCACGGCGACTTCGTCGAGGATCGGGTCCGGTACGGGAAGGACATCGTGCGACAGGTGCTCGCGCGCGGTCTCAAGTGCCACCTGGAGGGCCGGGTGCTCCTCAACGGTCGAAAGACCGTCGTGTTCCGCTGACCATGCCTTGGCGCCTTCTCAAGTTCGGATTGAGCCGCCGCCATCCGGAACCGCGGATGTTCGCCCATCCTGCGGGGCTCAAGCCGACCTACGACGTGGTGATCATCGGCGCCGGCGGCCATGGCCTCGCTGCCGCCTACTACCTCGTGCGGGATCACGGGATCCGCAATATCGCAGTCATTGAGAAAGGGTATCTCGGCGGCGGCAACACCGGGCGGAATACGACGATCATCCGCTCGAACTACCTGACGCCCGAGGGCGTGAAGTTCTACGACGAGAGCGTCCGGCTGTGGCAGGACCTGTCCCAGGACTTCGACCTCAATCTCTTCTACTCCACCCGCGGCCATTACACGCTGGCGCACACCGACGCATCGATGCGCACGATGCGTTGGCGGGCCGAGGTCAACAAGCACTTCGGCATCGACAGCGAGGTCGTCGATGCCCGTGAAGTGGGGAGAGCGCTCCCGATGATGGATCTCAGCTGCGGCGGACACTCCCCGCCCGTTCTCGGCGCGCTCTATCACGCGCCCGGCGCGGTTGCGCGCCACGACGCGGTCGCCTGGGGCTATGGACGTGGCGCTGACCGGCGCGGCGTCGAGATTCACCAGAATACCGAGGTGCTGTCGATCGAACTCGAGGATCACGGCTCCGAGCCGGCCGTCGTTGGCGTAACGACCGACCGCGGCCGGATAGCGACGCGAAAGGTGCTGTGTGCCGTGGCCGGCGCGACGCCGCGGGTCCTCGACATGGTGGGACTGCGCACGCCGATCTACGTCCACCCGCTGCAAGCCATGGTCTCCGAGCCCGTCAAGCCCTGGCTGGATCCGATCATCGTGTCCGGCTCGCTGCACGCCTACGTCAGCCAGTCTGCGCGTGGCGAGCTGGTCATGGGGGCGTCGCTCGATCCGTACGAGTTGCACTCGACTCGATCGACACTCGACTTCGCCGAGTCCCTGTCCGCCCACATGCTCGAGCTCTTCCCGTTCCTGTCCGATGTCAAAGTGATGCGCCAGTGGGCGGGCATGGCCGACATGACGCCGGATTTCGCGCCGATCATGGGACTCACGCCGGTGCGAGGCTTCTACCTCGATGGGGGCTGGGGCACCTGGGGGTTCAAGGCGACGCCGGTTTGCGGCAAGACAATGAGCCACACGGTGGCGAACGACGTGAACCACCCGCTGATCGAGGGCTTCGCGTTTGACCGATTCGCCCGCTTTGCACTCACCGGCGAGAAGGGTGCCGCTTCAGTCGGTCATTAGTAAGAGACGGTCGTCGTGGCCATGCCAAATCAACTACTTACCAATTCCCAGGCATCGCGCCATCGGACTGCACTGCTTGGAGTTTCATGCAGCGGGGTCAGATGCAGCACGATGGAAGATTGACATGAAACTGATGACCTGCCCGATAAATGGTCCGCGTGCGATCAGCGAATTCACCTACGGTGGGGAGCTGCGCGAGATGCCGGACCCGACGACGAGCGACGCCGTGTGGGCGAGCTACGTCTTCAACAGAACTGGAATTCCCGGGATAAAGCGCGAGTGGTGGTGCCATACACCGAGCGGCGTGTGGTTCATCGCCGAGCGTGATACCACAACCGACACCATTCACCGGACGTTTCTTTACCGCAGAGGGGCAAGCGAGTGAACCGCCTGCCGCCCGGCCCCGGGGAGTGGATCGATCGCTCTAAGCCGATCGAGTTCACTTTCGAAGGCGACCGGGTCGCCGCATTCGCCGGCGATACCATCACGTCGGCACTCCTCGCTAGCGGTCGGAGCGTACTCGGGCGCTCCTTCAAGTATCACCGGCCGCGCGGTCCGCTCAGTGCCGCCAATCACGATGCCAACTTGGTGATGCAGGTCACTGAGGGTGCGCGGACGACGCCCAATGTCCGGGCCGACGTGACGCTCGCTCGTACGGGCACGTCGGTGCGAGCGGTCAACACGCTCGGCGGCGTCGCGCGGGATCGCTGGGCGGCTATCGACAAGCTCTCACCGTTCCTGCCAGTCGGCTTCTACTACAAGGCTTTTTACGGAAAGCGTCTGTTCCCCCTATGGGAGCGCATGTTCCGGTCGCTCACCGGTCTCGGGACAATTGACCTAGAAGCGCCTCATCGCAAAACCCCCAAACGCTACGACTTTGCCGATGTCCTCGTGATCGGAGGTGGGCCCTCGGGCCTGTCGGCGGCGCTGGCGGCTGCGGAGCGCGGTGCGGCAGTGGTGCTTGTCGATGAAAATGCACATCTTGGCGGAAGCGGTGGATACGTCCGTCATGAGCGAGTGGCGCAGGCCTGCGTGACGAAGCTTATTGATGCGGTGCAGTCGCATCCGCGAATCCGTGTGCTTCTCGACACGTATGCCGCGGGCTACTACGCCGACCACTGGGTCGCCCTGATGGCGCCCGAATATCTGGCCAAGGTTCGCGCACGCAGCGTCGTGATCGCCCAGGGCGCCTTCGAGCAGCCGGCCGTGTTTCGAGGCAACGACCTGCCCGGAGTCATACTCGCGAGCGGCGCCCAGCGCCTAATTGCACGCTACGGTGTGGCGGTTGCGACGCGCGTCGCGGTGGTGACGGCGAACGTGGAGGGATACGGTGCCGCGATTGATGCTATCCACGCCGGTGCGCGCGTGGAGGCCGTTCTTGATCTGCGCACGACGCCGGGACCCGAGTCGCGTCGACTTGGGGCGACCGTTCTGCAGTACGGCGGCAGGGTCGAGACTGGCATTCGCCCGTGGCAGGCGGTGTCGGGTTACGGCGGCCGGGTGGCGAGCATCGAATTTGAAAACACCACGAGCCCGGGGCAGCGGACGTCCCTTGCGGTTGATGGCCTCTGGATGAGCGTAGGTTTTGCGCCGGCACATTCGCTGCTCTACCAAGCGGGCGGGCGCACGCGATACGAGCCAGCGCTTGAGCAGTTCGTGCCAGATGCCCTACCCGACGGGGTCTTCGTATGTGGCAAGGCGAACGGTCACTACGACCTTGAGCCGCGCCTCGCCGATGGTGAGCGAGCCGGAGCTGCTGCCGCGGTAAGGCTGGGCTTCGGAGCGAACGTCCCGCCTGTCGTGCCGATCGGACCGGTGGAGTGCCCGACGCACGGCTACCCGATATTTCCGCACCCAAAGGGCAAGGAGTTCGTCGACTTCGACGAGGACTTGCAGATCCGCGACTTCGAGAACGCCGTGCAGGAGGGATTCAACAGCGCGGAACTTCTCAAGCGCTACACGACCGTCGGCATGGGGCCGAGCCAGGGCAAGCATTCGAACCTAAATGCGCTGCGAATCCTGGCGAAGCTCCGCGGCGACGACATGAGCCGACTGGCGCCGACGACCGCAAGACCAATGTTCCATCCGGTGCCTCTGTCACACTTGGCGGGCCGGGGGTTCGTGCCTGAGCGGCGCACGCCAGTGCATGAGCAGCACGCCGCCCTCGGTGCCGTCTGGATGCCGGCCGGCGACTGGCGCCGCCCTGAGTACTACGCGCGAGCCGGCTTCGACCGAGCCGCGGCGATCGCCGAGGAGGTTGCCGTCGTCAGGAACCGCGTGGGCCTCATTGACGTCGGTACGCTCGGCAAGATCGAGGCTCACGGACCCCACACCGGGGACTTCCTCGATCGCGTCTACACCGGCCGCTTCTCGAGCCTGAAGGTGGGTATGACCCGGTACGGCCTAATGCTCGACGAGAGCGGGGTCATCGTCGACGATGGGGTCATTGCACGCATTGAACCGGACCGGTTCTACTTCACGACCACGACTGGCAACTCCGGGACGCTGTTTCGGGAATTCGGCCGGCTCGCGACGTGGTGGGGACTACCCGTCGGGCTCGTCAATCTGACCGGTCACTACGCCGCCTTCAATCTTGCAGGCCCTGCCTCTCGCGCGGTACTTCGTTCACTTACGAGCCTCGACCTCAGCCACGCTGCTTTCCCATACCTCGGGGTTCGGGAAGCCGACGTCGCTGGGATCCCGTGCCGCCTCCTTCGGGTCGGGTTCGTCGGTGAGATCGGCTACGAGATCCATTTGCCCGCCGATCGCGCCGTTGACCTGTGGAAGGCAGTGCTCGCAGCCGGCGAGCCCGTTGGCATCCGGGCCTTTGGCGTCGAAGCCCAACGACGCCTTCGGCTCGAGAAGGGCCACATCATCATCGGTCAGGACACGGATGGCCTGACGAATCCGTTCGAGATTGGCGCCGAGTGGGCCGTCAAACGCGACAAGCCGCTCTTTGTTGGTCAACGCAGCCTCGAAATCCTCGCGCGACAGTCGCGTCGACACCAGCTGGTCGGATTTCGGCTGTCGGCCGCCGAAGCGCGCCTGCCGAAAGAGTGTCATCTCGTCATCGACGACGGTGCGATCGCGGGGCGTGTTACGAGCATCACTCTCTCGCCGACACTGGGTCATGCGATCGGACTGGCATTCGTCACCCCCACCATCGCGGCACGAGGTCGGTTTCACATTCGCATCGAGCACAACGCCGAGCTCGCAGCCGAGATCGTGCCGCTTCCATTCTATGATCCCAACGGCGCACGGCAGCAGCTCGAGGATCGGACGTGATCCCGGCTTTCACCAGACCTCCTGCGCGCCGCTCGCCGATTGACGGCTGGTTCGCGACTCACGCCGAGCGCTGGACGACCATCGGAGCGTACGCAATTCCGAGTGCATTCAAAGAAAGCGTACCGACGGGCTCTAATCTCACGCTCGTTGATCGGTCGCTGCGCGACCGATTCGGGTGCAAGGGTCCGGAAGCCGAAGCTTGGCTACGGTCCATCGGTTGTGCGCCTGCGGAGGGTGCCAACCGTTGGCACCTTCTGCCTTCCGGAGTATTGGCGGCGCGGCTGGCGACCTCCGAGTTCCTGATCGAGCGACTCGTCGGCAATTCCGCGGATGTAGGCGAGGCGCAACGTCGCCTTGCGTCACCGACTCGAGAGCCGGGCGTCTACACGGTCGTCCGTCAGGACTTTGTCGTCGATCTGTCGGGCCCGCGGCTGATCGAGTGCCTGCGGCAGATTTGCAACGTCGATTTCGGACCCGTGATCGCGGCGTCGAACCGATCGGGCGGACCCGTCATACTGACGTCCATCATCGGCGTCTCGACGGTCGCGATTGCAAGGGTCGAGGGCGAGTCGCCCGCCGTCACGCTCTGGATCGATCCGAGTTTTGCTCACTATTATTGGACGACGCTGCTAGATGTCGCGACTGCGCTGAGCGGTGGCGTCGGTGTCGCTACGAACGATCACGAACCGGGGGAGGGAGCATGACACCTGAGAAGGCGAAAGCATTCTTTCAGGAGCACCGCGTCTGCTAGTGTAGCGTGGAACAAATAACTGCTCTTATAGCCTAGCCTCGATTATGGGGGCGCTGGGCGGTGACCTGCCCCCCAGGTTTAGTGCCGGGGATAAGCTCGTAAAGTCCTTGAACCCTGCTCCGGATGCGGACCAAATAAAAAAGCCGGGCGCGCAGCCCGGCTCCCTTTGTCGTAGCGGGCGACCCGCTGTGTTACTTGAGGTCAAGCATCTGCATCGTCGAGGAGCCGAGCACGCGCCGGATCTTGGCGCGGTCGGCTTGCGCTTGGCTGGCCGCTGCCACTGACCCTTCGATCTGCTTGGCGATCGCATCGCCCTTCGCGTTCGCCCCGTCCAACGCGGCCCAGTTCTTGTAGTAGGTCACCAGAAGCACGTCCGCATCATCCGGACCGCGCGCCTCGACCGTGAGCACCTGGTAGCTGAGGATGTAGCCGGCCTTCTTCGAGGCGTCCTGCTCCTTTTTCCACGTTGTGTCGACCCATTTCATATAGTTGTCGAACTTGCCGTCTGCCGTTCGGATCCTGGCCACGTTGACAACCGAACCCTCGGTGTAGGCGTGATCATCGGCGTAGACGGTAAGGCTGGTGCAAGCGAGACAGGCGAACGCCGCATAGGCGGCGAACCGATACTTAGTCGACATGTGAATCCCCTTAGATGAGAGTTTGGTATTCTTAAAAAGCGCACTTGGGATGCGTCGCGCGCGGTGCACGCCGTCCCTCAGGTCAAGCGCGGCATAATACGCGCGTTCGATTGACCCGTCATGCGCCGCCGTGGCCCGACTCACAAGGGGCGGCCATTCATCAGAACGAATTTCCTGCCGCAAAGCTGTCGGTCGCGGAGCGTCGGTGTGGGTCGATGGCGCTCGCTGGCCACGCGATATGCAATCCGGCGCTCCGTCGTCAAGCTACCTCGTTTTCGGTAGCACCGGTTCCTGATAAGACTTCGCTATGAGCCGCTCAAGCGACTCGCCGACGCAATTCGTGACCGCGTCGACGAACATGCGCATAGGTCAAACTGCATTGCGGAACGACGCGCGAGCGAATTGTTCGAGAACGGCGTTGCAGTCACCCCCTACTTGAAATTCGGAGATACCGTCAAGACGGAGACAATTGCCGCAGACGGCCGATCGGTGTTCGGCGC